>JAAYJG010000476.1 GCA_012523055.1 Ruminiclostridium sp.
AAGAGTATTTTCTGGGTGTTGTGCAGGGAGCGATGGAGAAAAAGAACCAAATTGACACGCTAATACAAAATCATGCCAAAGGCTGGACCCTGGAACGAATGCCAAAGGTTGATCTTGCAATTATGCGCCTGACAATTTACGAAATGCAGTATCGCAAGGATATCCCCTGGAATGTATCTATTAACGAGGCAGTGGAGCTTGCCAAAAAGTATGGCGGCGATCAATCAAAAACCTTTATTAACGGTGTTCTTGGCAAGGTTGCAGCTTCCCTTCAAAATGTGGAAAGGTAAGCCTATGCAGGAAAGATTAAGTGTCAGCCAGTTAACCAGATATATTAAGCGGTTGTTTTCCTTTGACAATGTTTTATCCAATGTTTGTGTCATCGGTGAAATTTCAAACTTCAAGCTGCACTCTTCAGGTCATATGTATTTTACCCTGAAGGATGAGCAAAGCGTCATCAAATGTGTGATGTTCAAAACCCAAAACCAAAGGCTTCGTTTCAAGCCCGAAGACGGCTTAAAGGTCATTATCCGAGGGTACGTATCCATCTACGAAGTGGGGGGCTCCTATCAGCTATATCCTGAAACCATGGAGCCTGAAGGGCTTGGCAATCTATATCTGGCCTATGAGCAACTCAAGCAAAAGCTGGAACGGGAGGGATTGTTCAATCCCGAAAGAAAAAAGAAGCTGCCCTTTCTGCCAAAAAGCATCGCAGTGATCACATCTCCCACCGGTGCAGTCATCCAGGACATCATGAATGTCCTGTTCAGAAGGTATCCGAATACGGTTTTAAAGATATTCCCGGTGATGGTACAGGGAGAGGGTGCCAGCAGACAAATTGCAAGCGCGTTGGAGTTTATTAACCGCTTTCGCGCAGCTCAGGTGATTATCATTGCCCGTGGCGGAGGTTCTTTGGAAGAGCTTTGGCCATTTAACGAAGAGATTCTGGCAAGGAGCATATTTCATTCAGATATACCTGTCATATCAGCGATAGGCCATGAAACCGACTATTCCATTGCCGATTTTGTTGCCGATCTGCGTGCTCCAACCCCTTCAGCGGCAGCCGAACTGGTTGTACCTGAAAAAGAAGTTCTCATAAAAAGGCTTGCTGAATTGAAATTGCAATTAAAAAGGGTTTTGGTGGGAAGAATACAACAGGAAAGGCAAAGGCTTGAGCAACTGATGAAAAGCCCGTCTCTTCGACACCCCATGGATAAGGTGAATCAGAAGAAGATGGATCTGGAGGTTTTAAAGAAAAACCTGGAACATGGCATCAAGCGGAAAATCGAATCTTCAAACGCCGCGCTGTCATTGCTCTGTGGCAAACTGGATATGCTCAGCCCGTTGATGGTACTGTCCAGGGGCTACAGCATCACCCGCGACATGAAAGAGCAGATCATCAAATCGGTCCGCGAACTTCATGAGGGCGACGAACTGGAGATCATTCTTTCCGATGGAACCGTGCGATGCGCAACCAACAAGATCGCTGCCGCAGAAACTTAAGCCCGAAGAGAAGAAACTAAACCTGCAGGAAGAACAAACCTAAGCCCGAAGAGATGAAGCTAAACCTGTAAGAAGAACAAACCTAAGCCCGAAGAGATGAAGCTGAAACCAAGTCAGGGGACATTCCGCAGCAAGGATGACCCGCGAAGCAGCGGTGTGTCCCCTTACCTATAAAATAGGAGTTTAAGATGGAACCGGAATTAAAGTATGAAGATGCTGTGAAGCAACTCGAAGAAATTGTAGCGTTACTGGAAAAGGGCGACATATCTCTGGAAAAATCTCTGGAGCTTTTTCAAAAAGGCGTAGCGTTGTCTGCTTTTTGCACAGGAAGGCTGGATGAAACTGAAAAGCAGATCATCCGCCTGATTGAAGAAAAGGGAGAATGCCGGGAAGAGAACTGGGAGGCACCAAAATGAATTTCACAAAAGAGTTTACTGCCCTTGCCTCCATCACAGAAAGTTACCTGGAGGGCTATTTTAATCAACTGCTGAAAGAAGTCCCGGAAAAAAAGCTGGTAGAGTCCATGCAGTATAGCATCATGGCGGGTGGAAAAAGAATTCGCCCTGTTTTAATGCTGGCTTGCGCAAAAATGCTTGAAGTGCCCATTGAAGAAATCATGCCCATGGCTGCTGCCTTGGAGATGATTCATACGTATTCTCTCATTCATGATGACCTGCCCGCGATGGATGATGATAACTATCGGCGTGGCAAGCCCACCAACCATATGGTTTTCGGGGAAGCCATGGCTGTTTTGGCCGGAGATGCGTTGCTGAATGAGGCCTGTGAGCTTTTATTGAAAAATGCGCTTAAAGCCGGGAAACAGATGGAAAGTACTCTCGAAGCGGCTGCCATTGTTTTAAACGCAGCCGGTAAAGATGGAATGATAGCCGGCCAGATCATTGATATGGAATCGGAAGGGAATGCGATCGAAGCGGAAACCTTAAAAACCATGCATCGAAAGAAAACCGGCGCGTTGTTAAAAGCAAGCATTCTCACACCGGCGGTGTATGTCCGTGCAGATTCCTCTACCCGGAAAGCCCTTACGGAATATGCCGAATGCATCGGCGTGGCCTTCCAAATCAAAGATGACATTCTGGATGTGGAAAGCTGTGGGACAGAGCTTGGAAAACCGACGGGCAGCGATGCAAAGAACCACAAGACAACTTATGTGACCTTGTTCGGTTTGGATAAAGCCCGGCAGATGCTTGCAGAAATCACCGAAAAGGCACTGAACGCCGTAAAGCCCTTTGGAGATAAAGCCTGGTTCCTGAAAGAAGCAGCCTGCTACATCGCATCAAGAAAAAACTAAGCTAAGGACCTAAAGAAGTATGTTCTATAATTTTTTTGAGATTTTTACGAATAAGGCATTTCTTGTTCCGGTGCTGTCATGGTTTATCGCGCAATGCATCAAATTTGTGCATCATTATTTTAAGACGAAGAAGTTTGATTTCAAGAAATTCATTGATTCGGGGGGCATGCCAAGCTCCCACACATCATTCACAGTATGTCTGGCAACCATTGTCGGCATCCATAATGGGTTTTCCTCGGATATCTTTGCGCTGTCGGCAATCTTTTCCCTGGTGGTCATGGCGGATGCTGCCGGTGTGCGCCGTGCGGCCGGAAAACAGGCCGAGGTTCTGAACAAGCTTGTCAATTCCAGCGACCATGTTCAACTGGACAAGGAACTGAAGGTGCTGTTGGGACATACTCCGGTGGAAGTGATAGCCGGAGCAGCATTGGGGATTATAACAGGGATATTGATACATTAATGCTTTCAATCGATTACAGAATGCCTTAAAGTGCTTTAAAGAGATATTTTTAACGTATTCTGCCCTTTCCTGCCCTTCAAAACTGTGGTATAATGGAGTTCAAACATATTCGGATGGCGCAGTATTCTAGTTGGTACTGTTTGTTTCGAAGGCGGGCCTAAAAATCCGCTAAAGGGCACATCGATGAAGTTCCTGGTGTCGGCTTGTTACGCCCAGTGATGGGCTGGTGCTGGGAGTTAAGGTTTTGGGGCAGCCTACAATGGCATGCAGGTCATGACCCCTTTACCGCGGAGACTCGTAAATGTGGGAGAAAGGTTGCGCTTTCATCAGTTATAGACCTTGACTACGTTGCGGGTAAGAACCTGTTTTGCGGTACCTCGATTAGGTGCTGTGGGCAGTGTAGCCTGCCTTGAGTGGGGTTTTGTGAGGGATAATGGATCAGATGCGTTGGTGTCGGCCAACACCGGCGTATTATTGCCATTTGAAATACACTCTGCAAAAGAGGCTAGAAGCAGATAAGGCTTTCGGGGAAAACCCCTAGACTGTACATCAGATATGCATGGGATTGCAGTGTGGACTAAGTGGTGATCAGGCTTCGAAGCGGGCAACCCTTCGACGGACGGTTAAATGGAAACAGCCGTTTTGGCAACAAACGGTACCAACCGGGGAAATCCTGCCTGACCTAAGCCGCAAAATTTACTTTGTATATCGCCATCCGATATGAATGATTTTATCAGGTGCTCATTGGACAGAATACCCTCAAGGGTACTGTTGCGCTCAGGCACTTATTGAATTTGGAAATGGAGCAGTTATCAAGTACCATAAACAATGGAGAACATGGATAATCAACAAAAACAGAATTACAGTCAACTCCGCAGAAAGTTCAGGCTCCCCGAGGGCAGGCGGGTACCGGTGAAAAAGGTTACGGGCAGGCACGGGAAGCAGCAAAGCCTTTGGGCGATATCTGTCACAATCGTTTCGTTCTTTTTATCTCTTGGCATACTTTATCTTTCCACAGGCCTGTTTGAGAGGATTTCTCCATACTGGGCATTTTTAGTTGTGCTCATTATCATCCTGATCGGGGTTCTGGCGGATCTGATCGGTGTGGCAGTTACGGCGGCCGAAGAGAAGCCCTTCCATGCAATGGCCTCCAAAAAGTATCCGGGTGCCAGGCAGGCCATCAAACTGATTCGCAATGCGGACAAGGTATCCAGCATTTGCAATGATGTGATTGGAGATATCTGCAGTGTCATCAGCGGTACTGCCGGTGCAGCCATCGTATTCAGAATTTTTTTAAACCAGGTGCAGCCCGGGTGGGCAGAAGCGGCCGTCGGCGGGCTGATAGCGGCTCTGACAGTTGGCGGAAAGGCCTTTGCCAAGAAATATGGCATTAACAACAGCGATTTTATCGTATACAGGGTAGGTTTTGTCCTTTCATTGTTCATACCTTCCAACGGAAAAAAATAATTGATTTAACCTGGTCGTTTTAGTAGAATATATTATTGATTTCTTTTTTGGCAGCATCTGTTTTTTATGGTTGCCATTATACGGAGAGAAGGAGTTTATCATTGAAAAGACGCGAATGCCTGTGCTCAACGAGTGTATTGGATCAGGTTTCCGAGCCTTCTGATCTGATCGATCTGAAGCCATGTTGTCTTCAAAAGCTTTCGGCTGAAATCCGAACCTTTTTAATAGAGAAGATTTCCAGAACCGGGGGACATATCGCATCCAACCTGGGTGTTGTTGAATTGACCATTGCTTTACATACGATATTTCATTCCCCGGAAGATAAAATAGTATGGGATGTGGGGCACCAAACCTATGTCCATAAAATTTTAACCGGCAGAAAGCATGAATTGGTCAATATCCGGCAAATGGGCGGTATATCAGGGTTCCCCAAAATATCTGAAAGCTCTTATGACTGTTTTAATACCGGGCACAGCTCAACTTCTCTGTCTGCAGCCTTGGGCATAGCCCGTGCCAGGGATCTTCTCGGGCAAAACCATCAGGTTGTGGCTGTTATCGGTGATGGCGCGCTCACCGGCGGCATGGCTTATGAAGCCTTGAACGATGCGGGAAATAGCAAGACCAACCTGATTGTCATCCTTAATGATAATGGCATGTCCATCTCGAAAAACGTCGGAGGGATGTCACGGTATCTCAGCCGTATTCGTGCCGAGCCTATCTATTTTAAAGTCAGAGACGATTTTCAGACCCTTGTGGAAAAAATACCGGCCATTGGAAAATCGGCCAACAAGATCTTCCACAAGGTGAAGGGTTCGATCAAATGTCTGCTGCTTCCCGGCATGCTTTTCGAAGAACTGGGTTTTCGGTATTACGGGCCCCTGGACGGGCATAATATTCCTCAGATGCAGGATGTGATGAGCAAGGCAAAGGGGATGAAGGGACCGATCCTGATCCATGTATGCACCACGAAGGGGCGCGGGTATTTACCTGCTGAAGAAAAGCCGCAGCAATACCACGGAATAACCCCTTTCGATGTTGAAACCGGCCAGGTCAAGAAGATAAGCAACGGCAGTTACTCCAATGTTTTTGGTTGCAAGCTGGTTGAAATAGCCGAAAAAAATAATAAAATCTGCGCAATCACAGCTGCCATGCCCGAGGGAACGGGGCTTGAGAATTTCGGAAAAAGGTTCCCCAAACGCTTTTTTGATGTAGGCATTGCGGAACAACATGCCGTAACCATGGCTGCAGGTCTGGCAACCAAAGGCCTGAAGCCGGTTGTCGCGATTTACTCATCGTTTTTTCAACGGGCTTTTGATCAAATCATTCATGATGTATCATTAATGAACCTGAATGTTACCTTTGGGATTGATCGTGCCGGTGTGGTCGGCGAAGACGGAGAAACCCATCAGGGTATTTACGATATTGCGCTGTTTTCCGCTCTTCCCAATATTACGCTGGTAACTCCTGCCGATTATGATGAATTGGAGAAAGCGCTGGCTTATGCTCTGGAGCAGGCAGATGGTCCCGTGGCCATCCGCTACCCCAGGGGGCAGGGAAAACGGGGGCTGATTCCTGCAGCTCCACTCATTCCCGGCCAGGCTGTCAGGTTATGTGAAGGAAAAGATATCACGATTGCCGTAACAGGACATATGACAACCATGGTTCTGGATGCCGTAAAAAAACTGCAGAGCCTTGAAATCAGTTGCGAGGTGCTGTATTACCGTTTTATTAGGCCGTTTGATGCTGAAACGCTTGGAGCGTCCGCAAAAAAAACAGAGTTTGTGATGACGGTGGAGGATCATATTACTACCGGTGGTTTTGGCAGCATCGCTCTGAGTAAACTTAATAATTTGGGCATTCATGTACCAGTTGAGATTGCGGCGTTTCCGGACGCTCTTATCGAACACGCGGACCCGAAGCAATTATATGAAAAATACTCCCTCGATGCGCAGGGCCTTGCACAAAGAGTGATAAACAGACTTAAAAAAGAACAAACCTAAGCCCGAAGAAATGAAGCTGAAACGAAGTTAGGGGACATTCCGCAAAATCAAAAGGGGACATTCCGCAAAAAGCCAGACCCGCGAAGCAGCGGTGTGTCCCCTTACCGATGAACCCGCGAAGCAGCGGCTGGTCGTTCCGCTTCGTTGCACTGCTCGCCCATGCAACCCGGGTGTGTCCCCCGAGTTAACCTAAAAAAGAACAAACCTAAGCCCGAAGAAATGAAGCTGAAACGAAGTTAGGGGACATTCCGCAGCAAGGATGACCCGCGAAGTAGCGGTGTGTCCCCTTACCTATATCGAGGTTCCAAAGTGCAAAAAGTAAGATTGGACATCCACCTTGTGGAGTCAGGACAATTCGACAGCCGAGAAAAAGCGCGCCGGGCCATCATGGCCGGGCTTGTTTTTGTCAACGGCGAACGTGAAGACAAACCCGGTACCGCCATTGACCCGCAAGCGCAGGTTATTGTGAAGGGAACCCCCATGCCCTATGTCAGCAGAGGCGGTTTGAAGCTTGAAAAGGCTGTGAAGGAATTTGACATCAGCCTGGACGGGAAAACCTGTATGGATATTGGGGCTTCTACCGGCGGTTTTACAGACTGTATGCTTCAAAACGGCGCCGTAAAAGTTTTTGCCATTGATGTCGGGTATGGTCAGCTGGCCTGGAAGCTTCGCAGTGACAACAGGGTTGTAGTGATGGAGCGCACCAATTTCCGGTATGTCAAGCCTGAAGACATTGGTGAAGCCATTGATTTTGCGTCGGTTGATGTCTCCTTTATTTCGCTGAAAAAGATACTTCCTCCTGCAAAAAAGCTGCTGAAACAGGAAGCGGCTATGGTTTGCCTGATTAAACCACAGTTTGAAGCCGGCAGGGAGAAGGTGGGCAAGAAGGGTGTTGTTCGTGATCCTTCCGTTCATGTGTCGGTTATTCAACAGATCCTGGACTTTGCCACAAACGAGGGTTTTTTTATTTATGGACTGTCTTATTCCCCCATTAAGGGCCCCGAGGGGAATATCGAATATCTTCTCCATCTTGGTCTGCTTCCTTCCGAAAAAACACCTGCCCAAACCGAACAGGTTGTTGGCTCGGCACATGAAAACCTGTGTGCTGCGGGGGAAGGCTCTTTTTAAAGCTATTCATACCCTTAGGATTGTTCACATGTGACCCCGGGTGATTACAAGCAGACAGCATGCTCCGAAATATTGCGTTTTGTACAGGAAAGGTACAGGAAAGAATTTGGTTGTATTTTTATTCAATTTCACTGTATAATAGTACCGGAGGTACAGGGTTTATGGATCAAATTCGAATTGGCCTGTCTGTCAATGAAAAGAGAGATAAAGACCTTCTGGTTACCAAAAAGGTAATTGAATGCATTCTAAAATATGAAATGATTCCCCTTCTACTCAAGCCGGTTGCAACATCGCTGGGCCTGTCCGGAGGGGTTGACGAAGCTGAACTGTATGGAACCTCCACCTTTGTGGTTTCATTGGGCGGTGATGGAACGCTGTTGAATGCAGCGCGTTCGGTCTTCCGGTATAATGTTCCTGTATTTGGTATCAACCTGGGAACGGTGGGCTTCTTAGCCGAAGTTGAAATCAACGAGCTAGACAACGCCTTCCTGCGCTTATCCAGGGGGGAATACTCTCTTGTGAACCGAATGGTTCTGTCAGCCTCTATCAACCGGAACGGAAGCAATGTGTTAGAAGGAATTGCCCTCAATGACGTTGTTGTCAGCAGGGGCGGGCTATCCCGGCTTATTCGCTTGAAGGTGTATGTTGACAACCAGTTCATTGATTCTTTTCCGGGGGATGGTGTCATCGTCTCAACCCCTACAGGTTCAACAGCCTACACCCTGTCCGCAGGCGGGCCCATTGTCCAGCCCGATATGAAAATGATGATTACAACCCCCATTTGTCCCCATATATTGTATTCCCGTTCCTTCATAACAAGCCCCGAACGCATATTGCGCATCTGCGTCAATGACGATTATCCTGACAGTGCCATCCTGACACTGGACGGGCAGGAAGGCGTTGGTGTTGTGGCAGGGGATATCATCACGATTCGGTGTATGGATCAGGGTGTCCGGTTTGTATCCATCTATCAGCTTAACTTCTACGATATACTACGTGCGAAGATCCATGGCAAAGAGAATGAATAGAATTCTAACAGGGAAGGTGGCAGGCAATGAAATATAACCGTCATGCAAAGATTCTGGAAATTATTGAAAACCATGATATCGTCACACAGGACGAGCTGGTGGAAAGGCTGAAAAGCCAGGGGATGGATGTCACACAGGCAACCATTTCGCGGGATATTAAAGAACTGAGGCTCGTCAAGGTCATGACGTCGGAAGGCAAGGCAAAATACACGGCGATGAGCAATGATTCCGGTGTACTGAGCGAAAAACTTCTGTCCATTCTTCGGGGCGGCTATTTATCGAGCGATTATGCCAATAACATCCTGGTGATAAGAACTTTACCGGGCTTGGCCTCGGCGGTTGCTTCAACCATCGACTCACTGGGGTGGACTGAAATTGTCGGTACCATTGCCGGGGACGATACCATCCTCATTGTCACCCGGGCCGAGCGGATTGCCGAAGAGATGCAGGAAAGGTTCAACCTGCTGGCAAAGGGGGATTAAACCATGCTCGTCCATTTGTCGGTTGAGAATGTTGCCATCATTGACAAGCTGGTGGTGGAACTGGAGGACGGCCTGAACGTGCTGACTGGGGAAACCGGCGCGGGGAAATCCATTTTAATCGACGCTGTTAACGCCCTGCTCGGAGGAAGAACCTCCCGTGAGATCATCCGCACTGGTGAAGAGAAGGCAAAGGTGGAAGCTGTTTTCCATTGCCCGGAAAAGCTTTCAGGCCTCCTGGACGAGATGGGCATTGAAGCCCTTGAGGATCAAACCATCCTTCTGTCCAGGCAGTTTTCGATGGCAGGAAAAAATATCTGTCGTTTGAATGGCAGTCTTGTTACCGTGGCCCAACTGAAGGAAATCGGAGAATACCTCATCGACATTCATGGGCAGCATGACAATCAATCGTTACTGCGGAACAAAGCACAAATCGATTATTTGGACATGTTTTCGGGAAACGGTCTATTATCGGAAAGAGAGAGCTA
>JAAYJG010000477.1 GCA_012523055.1 Ruminiclostridium sp.
AAACTGCCATATTGGCCTGTGCGCCCGAATGAGGCTGAACATTGGCATGCTCAGCTTTGAAGATCTCTTTTGCGCGTTCAATCGCCAGGTTTTCTACAACATCAACATGCTCACAGCCGCCATAATAACGTTTGCCGGAATACCCCTCGGCATATTTATTGGTCAGGGGAGTACCCATCGCTTCCAAAACACTTCTTGAGACAAAATTCTCTGAAGCGATTAATTCGATATTTTCCCTCTGTCTGTTCACTTCATGATAAATAGCCTGAGCGACCTGTGGATCCACCTTTTCAAGGTTTGTGAGCTTCATGATCATATCCTCCAAATTCATATGGGAACCTGTACAGATTTGTGGCTTTTTCAACTCAAACCATAACCCCATGCCCAAATCCCATTTATTTCATAAACAATAGAAACACCCATGAACCGCCATGGACGATTTTCTGAACAAATTATACGTTTTTCCATGGTATCTGTCAATCTTCGTGTGGCTCTTCTTCCCGAATGATTCTGGTTCGGTCAAGATACATCAGCGCAATGAGTCTTTGCCGCACCAGCAGAGCAATCACCTCTATAAATGAAACAACAAAGAGTGTCAGTGTGATACGGGAACTCTCCTGCAAAATCGTGATGATCGGGAGGAGAAAGAGCATCATGGCCAGTGATTCCAGAAAGAAGGTGTTTATGCCGATCATGATACGATTCCCTGCTGTCAGTTTCCAGGAAAGCCGGAAATTCTTCAGGATACCCACCCGGGTATCCAGCAGAGTAACATCCTTGAAAATAAAAATCACCTGTGCCAGAAACCACGCAACCGGCAGTAAACCCGAAGCTATTGGCAGAATCATCATGATGAAGGACAAAATGAAAGAAAAGATCATAAGCAGAATGCCCATGAGAATATAGTATATCGTATTAAAGCCCAGGAATCTTGGAAAAGCTTTTACGAACTTCGTGAGATACTGCGGAGCAGAAGGAGCCTTCGTTTCCAGATCTGTCAGATAGGCGCCCAGGTAAAAGAAAAGCAGCACAAGAAGAAGAACCTGTTGTAATAATAAAACACCGGACACCCTCATGAATTCAGTTAAAAACAGGTGGAACTCATCTGAAGTGATGATTTGAAGCATCAACCCGTTCATCGCTGCGGGATCTTTCACTGTGGCGGATGTCAGGCCTTCCAGATATGGAATAGCCCATTGCTGCTGATAAATGGACATATTCACCAGAATCGGCTGCGCAACAAGCCGCAGGCCAAAGGTTACCAGCAGCAGCATGACAAAAAGAATCTGCGGGACATATGCTGCCTTCAGGTCATAAAACTTAAACATCCGTTTGATGTAATATGTAAAATGTCGAATTCTTTCGTTTACCATATTCCTGTATCTCTTCCCAGCTGTTTTTGTTCACCATCTGTCAAATACCGCCATTGGCCCGGTTTCAAGTTCCCAAGCTCAAGGCTCCCATAAGCAACCCTTTTCAGGCGGATCACCGGATGACCAATCGCTTCACACATCTTGCGAACCTGACGGTTTCGGCCTTCATGAATCGTAATTTCCAGCTTTGTCTTCTCGCCATAATCCTGAAGCACTTTAACAAGCGCCGGCGCGGTGGTGTAATCCTCTATTCTGATCCCTTTCTCAAGCCTGTGGATTGCTTCGACAGAAGGCGTGCCTTCGATGGTGGCAACATAAACCTTTACAACCTCATGGCTGGGATGCATCATTCGATGCGCGAGCTGACCATCATTGGTGAAAAGCAGCAGCCCGGAGCTGTCATAATCCAGGCGCCCAACGGGATAAACCCGCTCTTCAACCCCCTGAAGGAGATCCATCACGGTATCACGTCCCTCCGGATCATGCACGGTTGTAACATAACCTTTGGGTTTATGCAACAGGATATAAACCTTGTTTTTTTCGAGCCGGACCGGTTTCCCGTCCACTTCGACGCGATCTTCTGAAGTGACGGATACACCCATTTCGGCGACAACTTTTCCGTTCACCTTAACTTTTCCGTTGCGAATATATTCTTCGGCCTTTCGTCGGGAAGCAACCCCGCAGTGAGCCAGAAACTTCTGAAGCCTGAATGTCTCCGTTGATATCCCCTCTTGGGTTTCAGATTTCCTGTTTCCGCACTGGCAACTGTTGATTAACCACCAGGATGGCCGTAATGATTGTAATGCGTGCATCAGCAAAGCATTGCTCAGCTTGCCGCAGTGGAATCACCCTTTGCGTCTCGTTCGGATTCAAGTTCTTCAACAATTATAACATATCGCGGCGATACTGCAAGCTTGGAGGATGAAAAACACTGTGATAAACCGTTCAGGCAAGAAAAATAACGAGGCTCGATGGGCCCCCGCCCCACCTCTTAACGTATTTTCAGCTAAGGGCTGAAAAACGTGTGGTGGCGGGTACCGATTACCTTAATCAGGCGGCGAGCATATCTCCCGCCTCGATATAAGGACCTTATCACTACGTGATAAGAACCTTGTTGCTGTGTGATGGTTTTGCC
>JAAYJG010000478.1 GCA_012523055.1 Ruminiclostridium sp.
CATGTAGTTCTGAAGAACAGTATTGGCCACAAGGTTGTTCTTTTTGGCCATATTACTGATCCAGTCCTTCAGCTGCTTCGGGCTATTAATTGTCATGCAAGTACCTCCATGTATTGTCTGACTTGTTCTCTGATATTGAAAATTTCCGCGTATTTTAGCAACTTCGCAAAATCCGCGCCAGGCTCCTTCATATATTTTTTTACGGACATGACCACCATGTCGGCATCCAGCTTATCCTTTTTCCTCAGACAGTCGCAGACGGTTCGTTCCTTGTCATATAGCGTGATTGTATTGCCAAATGATGTTTTCCCTTGCGTGATCCCAAGCTCATACTGATCTTTCTTGCAGTAGAAAAACTTATATTTATCCGGCTCCTTCAGAAGCCTTGTATTATACCCTGCGGGAACTGTCATCATAAGCTGGAAAGGGGTTCTGTCACTTAGCTCATGGAAATACAAAGCCGTCTCATGTGAAAACACACCCTTGCGGCATCTGTACTGCGCCAGAATATACTCATCGTGCATAAAATCAGCATCAAGGTATAGCCCATGACCGATGCGCTCAATAACTCCTTTTTCAGCCATGCGCTGTAGGACTTTATTGTCGATGCCTAAGCCCGCAGCTTGCTTCGACTCCAAAAGTCCATTATTTTTTTGAAAGATTTCATGAATAACCTGTTCATTACTCATTTCAAAACCACCTCACTGTCCTTATTGCTCGTAAATATTATATATTATACGAACAAAAAAGACAAGAGTGTTATGGAAAATTTTACTGTTTCTGTTATGACCACTTGTTATCACGCAGACTTTTCTTAGTTGACAAGGCAATTTCATATATAATCCGCTTTTCACAGTTCGTACAATCGTCTAATAACTGCGCCAAATCCGTCCGATACTCGGCTGGGTCACTGATCTGATTGCCATTCAGCATATGGTCTACGGTAACATCGAGAACATTCGCAATTCGCACCAAGGTTTCCAGGCTTGCCTTTTTTCTTGCCGTTTCAATGTGGCTTATGTAGGTCACGGACATATCGATCCGTTCTGCCAGGACCGCTTGAGACATTTGTTTTTGCAGGCGGGCTTCTTTAACCCTCAAACCAATGATTTTGAAGTTTACGGCCATATATTTATCCTCCCATTATGTGAAATATTTCCTTAATTCTACACAATGGGCGTCAACTTTCGGCTTTGCCCTGCCCGAAAAAATTCACTTGAAAATGAACTGTAGGTCTACAAGTTGACCTATGGTTCATTTTCTTTTTCCTCTCCGCTTAATATAATTGTGAAAATAACCATGTTTTACGGAGTGGATTTCAATGAACGAAAGCAAAACCCAATTGAAGGATACAGATAGTCAAAAAGCGCGTATCCGCGAAAGATATAAAGGCGTAGCCCTGGAGGAACTTGATTTTATCCCGGCAGCGCCGCAGGAAAACTTCTACGAGGATACTAAAGAAAAGCGCGTTGCGGTGTATGCGCGGGTATCTACGGATGACCCGCGTCAAACATCTTCATATGAGCTTCAAAAAAATCACTATATGGATTTTGTCAAACATCATCCAAATTGGAATCTCGTAGATATCTATGCCGACGAGGGAATCTCCGGTACGTCACTTCAACATCGCGACGCATTTATTCGGATGATTAATGATTGCCATGCCGGAAAAATTGATATGATCGTGACAAAGACTGTTGCACGTTTTGCCAGAAACATTCTGGATTGTATTGGTTATGTGCGGCAGTTAGCCGCATTGCAGCCGCCCATCGGCGTATATTTTGAAACGGAGAATATCTATACTCTTAACAGCAACAGCGAAATGCTCCTGTCCTTTATGGCTACTATGGCGCAGGAGGAATCGCATAATAAAAGCGAAATTATGAATTCGTCCATTGAGATGCGCTTTCGCAGAGGCATCTTCCTGACTCCGCCGTTGCTTGGCTACGATCAGGATGAGGACGGCAGCCTTATCATCAATGAAGAGGAGGCCAAGACTGTGCGCTTGGTCTTTTTCATGTATCTTTATGGATATACCTGCGCTCAGATTGCTGAGACTTTATCTAAACTTGGGCGGCGGACAAAAAAGAATAATACATCATGGTCGCCAGGGTCTATTTTAGGAATTCTGCAGAACGAGCGGCATTGCGGTGACGTTCTTGCACGCAAAACATGGACGCCAAACTACCTTAACCATAAATCAAGGAAGAACAAGAAGGATAGAAATCAATATCGGAAGCGGAACCACCATGAAGCTATTATTTCAAGAGACGATTTCATCGCAGTCCAGCGTCTTATCAGCAACGCCAGATACGGCAATAAAGGAATTCTACCAGAGCTGCATGTTATCCCTGACGGTGCCCTGAAAGGTTTTGTTTCTGTAAACCCACGGTGGGCCGCTTTCAGTGACGACGACTATCGGGCAGCATCAAACAGCGTATATGATGATATAAACGAATCGCCGCCGGATGCTCTCAAAGTTGAGGCAAAGTCCGGCGATTTTGACCTGCGTGGTTTTGAGATTGCTCGCTCCCAATTCTTTGATACCGCCCGAAAGCTATGCGTCACATTCTCTGCTGATAATATTCAGTTCAGCACCAAATGTGTTCGTAAATTCGATAAGGTTACCTATGTAGAAATGCTTATACACCCAAGCCAGCATCTATTTGCGGTACGCCCCTGCACCAAAGAAACGAGAAACGCCGTCCAATGGGCTTCTGCTGAGGAAGGAGGGTATTACCCTCGCAATATAAGCTGCGCTGCATACATAAAAACGCTGTATAGAGTTTTCGGTTGGAAGCTGGATTGCAAGTATCGCGTACGTGGGATACACAGGCAAAAAGATAGCGAGGCCATCGTGATCTTTGATATGAAAGAGATGGAGATGTTCATACCTCAGACTGTTCTGGAATCGGGGCAAGAGGTCGCTCTAAAGGACGACCTTCTTTCGGATGATGTCCAGCCGTTTACTGCCGGGCCCAAAAAGGATATTATGGCGTATCCTGCGTCATGGGCAAACAATTTTGGCAGTAACTTTTACCGCCACGCTCAGGCGCGGGAATTGGCGGCTATTGGCCGTGAAGGCATATGGAAGGTCAGCGAGGAAAGCCAGCCGTTTAACGATTCTCCAAGGCTGAACGTCACTCCTGCCGAGGTCGCCAGCAGCCAAATAAAGCAAATTATCTACGATATGAAACAGGAGGCTCCGGAAGATGGAGAATGAACATATTATATCAGCTGCCGGCAGCGATCCGGTATCAGAAGCATTAAACGAAAAGGCGTCGGCCGCTGCTGAAGAAATTGTACAAGACGATGACTTTAGCTACAACGGTTATCAAGTGGTACGTCGTGAATTTTTTGCTCACGTCTACGAACCTTCTATTACCTTCAATAATTGCAAGGTTTCGTTAAATACCGCATGTCTGAACCGGCTGCCGGATGTGGATTATGTGCAGATCCTTGTAAATCCGGAAGACAAGAAGCTCGCCGTCCGCCCCAGCAGTGAGGACGAGAAGGATTCATTCCTTTGGTGTACCGCTAAGAGTGTTAAACGTAAACCCAAGCAGATAACCTGCCGCATGTTCTTTGCCAAAGTCGTTCAGTTAATGGAGTGGAATCCGGATTATCGGTATAAGATGCTTGGAAAGCTGATTCAGAGCGGTGATGAGTACCTGTTTATCTTTGACCTTACCGCTTCGGAAATCTACCAGCGCACTATACAGGATGGAGAGAAACCTAAAACGTCCCGTACTCCTGTCTTTCCGGCGGAGTGGCAAAATCAATTTGGCCTGCCAGTCGAAGAGCATCGCAAACTGCTTCAGGTGAACATCTTCGACGGCTATACCGTTTTCGGCATCAAAGATAAAATTGCCGAGACTCCGGCGGATATAGCCAAAGAACAATCTACCATGGAGGAGACGAATCATGATTGAGAATAACTTGGCGAGACCTGCTATATCTGTTGATCTCAAAAAATATCGTATCAGGATACATAAAAACACGCTCCACTTTATGGGCGATCCTGATTACGTTCTGTTGCTGGTGAATCCCGAAGAACGCACGCTGGCGATTCTTCAAAGCAATCGTTCTGAGCCGAGGGCTCACCATATAAAGGCGGCTTCTATTTCAAACAAGCCATTTGAGCTGTACAGCCGTTCCCTTGTGAAAAGCCTGCGAGACGTATGCAGCACCTGGCAGGACAACCAGTCATATCGCATGTACGGCGAAATAATATCAAATGAAGGAGTAGCCCAGTTTCGCATGGACGAATCCGTTCTGGTGAACTGGGCTAAGTCATAGCCCATGGCAGAACAGAGCATATATAAACTGAAAATTAACGAGGGCTTTAAACGGCTGATTCCTCCATTGTCCTCCGCAGAGCTGGAGCAATTGGAGGAGAACCTTATCCACGACGGCTGCCGAGAGCCGCTGTGCGTATGGAATAATACGATCATTGATGGTCATAACCGTTATGAAATCTGTACGCGGCTGCAAATTCCATTCACAATTCAGCGGATATTCTTCAAAAGCTATGAGGAAGCGACCGCATGGATTTGTGCCAATCAACTTGGTCGCCGCAACATCTCGGATGAAACCCGCAAATATCTGATTGGAAAAAGGTTTGAAATGGAGAAGTTGCTTGGAGCCCATAATGCGGCTGGAACCAACCAGCACAAGTCAAAAGAGGATAGACCCAAAATGTGGGTCGAACCTCCCTTTGATAAAAGCGTTACCCGAACAAGCGAGCGGCTCGGCGAGGAGTATCGTATATCTCATGCTACCGTCGATAAATACGGCATATACGCCAATGCTCTGGACAGGTTATCTAAAGTTGTTCCGGAGTTTGTGCCGAAGATATTGTCCGGTCAGATAAAAATGTCCCATGAGAATGTCGTTGAGCTGTCCCGCTTATCCGGTCAGGATATTAAGCGATTAAGCCAGCACATATCCGACGATACAGCAGAATTCGTCGGTTATTCAGGTGCTCGAAAAGTTCTTCCGAAAAAGCCGAACCCAGAGCAACAGATACCACAAATACCTGTTGCGACAGTAAAAGATATGCCCGCCTATGACCCAGATGCGGAAATATCCAGCCTTACGTTAACCATTCCATCTTGGGTCAGTTCAATTGACCGCACACGATCCATTGCTAATCTTAGCGGCGTGTCCGTCAATGCCCGAAGCAGACTTGAAAATGAGCTTTTAGGCTTGAAGGATACCATTAACATTATGCTTGCGGCATTAAGGAGGTAATCTGATGGAAGACTACAGCGCTTTTGTTCCAAAAGTGCACTTTGAACAGATTCCGATTAAAAACTTGGTATCCAATCAGGAATACCAGCGGAATCTATCTGCATCGCATGTCCGGCGCACAGTTGAAAATTTTGACTTATACCAAATCAATCCGGTAAAGGTCAGCCGTCGCAACGGCGTCAATTATGTTTTCAACGGTCAGCATACGATTGAAATCGTTGCAACCGTTTCCGAATCGCGCGAGACTCCGGTTTGGTGTATGATTTATGACGATTTGGATTACATGCAGGAAGCTGACATTTTTGCTAACCAGTTGAAATATGTCAAGCCCCTGCTGCCATATGAGATTTTCATGGCAAATGTGGAAGCTGGCAACGACGTACAACTTATTATAAAATCCCTTGTTGAGTCATACGGTCTGTTTATCTCTGGAACGAAAGTTCCTGGCGGAATCTGCGCTATTGCATGTCTTGAATATATTCATGAGAAGTACGGATTCCATGTACTGGATCGTACTCTGCGTCTTTGCGTAGGAACATGGGAAGGGGATTATAATTCTTTGTCCGCCAATATGCTTAAGGGCATTGCCCAACTAATAGTCGCTTTTGGAGACGTTCTGAAGGACGATATTTTCAAGGAAAAGGTCGGTAAGTTCTCTTCCAGAGAAATCGGGCGAACGGCAAAGGAGCGAAAGGCTGGCTCTCTTGGCTATTCTGAGTCCATGCTTATCGCATATAATAAAAAAATGAAGGCGCCACTTAAATGGTCGAGGCTCTATAAAACAAAATCCGACGTTCAAGATGATGATTATGATATCGGGTATGATGAAAACGAAACTGATTCTGAGGAAGAGTAAGAGGATATGAATCTTGTCAGCTATTGCTTAGAGGCAGGAACGGCATCTCCACTGTTCCTGCCTCTGCCTATTTAACTGGCTATTTCATTACCAGCTCTGGCTGATCATAATTGCAGCCACTCAGCAGCATCGCAACCTTTCGGGGCAGCCTTTCAAAATCCACATGATGATCATCTTCGATATAAACGGTATACCAGTAATCGTAAGGAAAATAATTATCCGACAGATATTTGGATTTCACAGGACTCATTTTCTCGCCGTCTTGGTCGATGGCGCCCAGAGGCGTCAAAAAGAATGTGCCGAAATGTTCTCCGGAAGATTCAAGGTCAAGCGCCACAATCCCAAGGCATATATGCCCTGTATTACGCCCCTGAATAACCGCAGGAACCTCAATAGATCCATAACAGTGATTGTCGAAGTAGTCCGTGTCGTAAATCTCCACAAAAGCATCGTGCATCCGCTTGAGGATTTCCTTGGCATAGCCGTCCACCGCCGAATTGCAGGATTTATCCAGCTTAACGGAATCAACCTCTGGAAGAATAGAATTCAGGCACTCTATATAGGCTGCCTGTAAGTCCTTTTTGTTCATATCCTATTCACCCCTCATTCCATTTTCATGCCGAATTGTTCGGCTTCGTTTTTTGATTGCTCCTGCTGATCTGCCTCAGCGAAATTAACGTACTCTCCGATGATGTTCAGGGCTTCGCTGTAGCTGCTGGAAGCGGTAATCCTCCGGCACATCTCTCCGACCTGTTCCCGCATACCGGCCGCTTTCAGAGTGCGGGACGCTATCCCCATCAAATTGAAGATGTTGCTGTCAGTGCCGATGAGCGGTGCATCCAGTTTCTGAGTCTGCGTTGGCTCCGGTTGTGAGACGACTGCAAAACTATCCTCGCCAGGAACAAGGGCAAGGCTTCTGCCGTTATCCCAAGTCATTTGTAGCTGTCCTGCATCATCCACAAAGTCCACCGTTCCCTTCAAGCCTGACGGCATATCTGATTCGCCCGCCATTCTCGTCAATCGGATACGGGTTCCCTTGGGATACGTTTCCTTGATAAACTCCACCTTTTTATGATCGATGATCATGTGCAATACCTCCTGGTTTTTAAGATAATAAAGGCAGAAGCAGCTTCTTCAGCCATTCCTGCCTATGTTGTTAATCAAAGTATGAAACCCGCTGGCTCATCACGATACCGGATTTGAATTGCAGCTCTATTTGGTCATCCTTGACGGCTCTGATGCTCTGCAGGAGCCTTTTGACAAGGTCGTTGTCAAAGTCCCTGACCTCGCAGGTGGTTTTCTTCAGGCAGGCGTCCATATCGTCAAGCCGCTGCTGAAAATTCTCCGCCATTTTCTGCTCCCGCACCATCTCCAGCTTTTTCTGCTTCAGTGCGTTTATCTGCTCGGAGATTCCCTTATACCTCTCGTCAAAATCCTCTGTGACAGCGCCCTGCCGGGCATTTTCCTCTATCAGAGCCAGCATCTTTCCCTGCAGCTTTTCTATCCGGCCGTCGTATTCGGTCGGCATATTCTTGGAGGAGTAGCTGCCGATGACTCTGATGACATTTTCCCGAAACGCGCCGACAAATTCGCCGCGGTTTTCCACGACGCTGTTGATGGCGGTCATTATGGCTTCATACAGCACTATCTCTTTGTAAGTGGGGGAGTGCTTGCAGTTTTTAGTGCCGTTCTTCAGACGGTTCTCACACCGCCACACGGCGCTTTTCTGTCCGTATTTCGACCATACCTGTCGGCGGTAGGGCTGGCCGCATTCCTTGCATACCATAATATCTGATAAAGCAAACTTGGAGCTGTACTTACTTTTTTCTTTTTCCTGCTTCTCCTGCTTTGCCTTGCGGGCTGCCGCCGTTTTGCTCATACTTGCGCGCCTCGCTTTTTCTTCCTGTACTTGATAAAAAAGCTCCTTGGGGATGATGGCTTCATGGTCATCCTCTATGTAATACTGAGGGACGATACCATCGTTTTTCACCCGCTTTTTGGTGAGGAAGTCTATTGTATAGGTTTTCTGCTGGAGAACGTCGCCCATGTATTTTTCATTGCTCAACATTTTGTTGATGGTGCTGTCCCACCACTTGGTTGCGCCAGTGACTGTTGGGATACCCTCCGACTCCAGCATCTTTTTTATCTGTATAACGCTGCTCCCTTCAAGGTAAAGCCGGAAAATCCGTCTGACCAGCTCCGCTTCATCCGGCACGATGACCAGCTCGCCGTTCTTGTCCTTGGTGTAACCTAAAAACTTATTGTGATTGACCGAGACGATGCCGTTTTCAAACCGTCTGACCAGTCCCCATCGGGTGTTCTCACTGAGATTTCGGCTTTCCTCCTGCGCCTGGCTGCTTAAGATGGTTATTAAAAGCTCGCCCGTGCCCTCCAGCGTATTCACGCCCTCTTTCTCAAAAAATACGGCGACGTTTTTTTCCTTGAGTTTACGGATGTTCATGAGGCTGTCCACTGTGTTTCGAGCGAAGCGGCTGACCGACTTGGTGATGACCATGTCTATTTTCCCAGCCATACAGTCCTCAATCATAGAGTTGAAGTCATCCCTCTTTTTAGTGTTAGTGGCACTTTTACCGTCATCTATGTAAACGCTGTCTTTGATACAAGGGAAATCCCCAATAAACAAGGGCTTTCAGCGGTTTTGCTCCGCCGGAAGCCCTCTTTTTTATGTCCGTTTTCAGTTTTTCAGCGACTTTGCCCGTGAGAATTTGAACCCCTGCGGACCCTTGATTTGAACCCCTCCGAGGGAAAATCAAAAGGTATAGGCAAAATCAAAATGTGTGAGGAATAATCAAAAGGTACAAAATGAACTCATAATGCCAATGTAGGATCGGCGGCAAACCATGTTTGAACATCACGATTGTGTTCATTATCTATCGGGTCATCCCATCCTACATCATCAATCCAGGCTATTCCAAAGATATACTTCTCTGTTTTGGTTTCAGGCATGATGACATAAGCCATTCCATTATCCAAATAATCAGCATCGTAGTCATATTCATCGGAAACCCTGACGCCTCCAATGTATCCTGCCTCACATTCGAGACCGATTGACATCTTTACTCTTTGGGGACTATAAAAACTCTGACACTCTAATCGTTCGCCACTTTCAGAGCTTTTTTCATATGAGCAAGTCGGCGAAAAAACGCATGATAAACTATGCTCGTTGCCATCAGGAACATATCTAACCTCAATTTGATATCGATTTCTAACATCTGGCCATAGGACATCATTGTCAGATCCTTTTTGTGCGATGTAATCTATGGGATGCCCATCTACCATGACGATTATTTCACCCAAAGGCGACTTCAATTTTTCCAATTTGTCCTCCATCGAGACCACCCGTATAAATAGCCTTCTGATATGAGTCTCTGTACCGTCTTGTCCTTATCATCAATAGTTCCAGTAATAAATTGAAAATAGCAAAGAAACTTCTCCAAATCCTCTCTGCCGAACGAAAGCAAGAGTCTGTTGGAAGACAAACCGCCATCCCTATCCCAGAATGACACTTGAAAATCCATATCTATATCGACAATTTCGCACCCTGGTTTTACATAAACAACATCAGGGTTATTTCGGATGTCCTCCTTGGGATGCAAGAGGAATGTAAAATCCGGCTCTATGCATTCTATTTTTTCGGGCTTATCCAAATTATCGTGCAGAAGATCATTGATTTTATCACGGACATCCTCGACCTCGGCAGCAAGCATCGCTTCATCGGAAACAATCTGATAATTGAGCCATTCTTGTGATTGAAGAGTCAAATCTATCTCACACCATTCATCGTCCCAATTTTCCCTTGTCGATTTTCGATATTTTGATATTCGAAAATGGAAATCAATTCCTTCAAGGTTAAGTCTAAGCCACATGGTTACATTCCCTTCAAACTGAATCCGTTAATTCATCACATATCCGATCCTGTTAACGCCAATCACTCCACGGCGAAGCACGGTGATGTCTATGGTTTCATACTCTGACTTGCCTATGCTCACAGTCGAGGTCTGTGTTCTCGGAATATCAGCCCTCTCTATCTGTGTCCGAGGGATTGGGATGGTTTCCACTCCGAGTTCGTGAAGAACTTCATCCGGCAATTCATAATTCTGCTCGACAAGGCCAAAACAGGTGAAGCCCGTATCTACGCAGAAGGATATCAGTTTCTTCTTTCCAATATTGTAAATAACGCAGAAGGAAGTTCCGATCAGGCTACCAAGCAGATATCCCACAACCGGCAATTCAAATCCAAGAGCCTGACCAATAATGCCTCCGATGTGTGCGCCGAGCAGATAACCGCCTGAAATAACAACAGTATCCACAAAAGCAGCACCCATCTGCTGTGTACTCATCTTTCCGGCGGCAACAAGAATGCTGTTCTTTACGGTCTGCATGACCAAAGCAACCACCGTACCGAGGACGGTGGGATTGATACCTTTGAACGCCTCGCCAAGGACTCCTTTTTCGCACATTATCAGCAGAGAAGAAGAGATCGAACCGCGAAGAAAACCTTCTGCTCCTGCGGAGATTCCCTTAGTTCCCATCCTTTTAATCTGCTGAATGTTGATTTCACCGTGTTTGATAAGAAAATCTATCGCTTTGTAGATTTCGGGAGCAAGCTGGAATGCAACAGTAATCGCCGCAGTAGTGTACCCTGCCTTCAATGCCTGCTTCAGCATAAGCATTCTCCTTGGTTCTATGGTTTGCTGTCATAACAGTAAATGTCTATAATTAGCCTCTTGAAATAAACTTCTTCCACTTTCTGAGTACATCCTTCAGTGGCTCATCGAGATAGGAATAAGCCTTGTCCTTAATCCAGTCAGGGATGCCGTAAGCTGCCTCCGCTATGCTGCCCGTGATTGCCGCAAGAGTGTCGCTGTCGCCGCCAAGGGAGATAGCGTTCCTTATGGCATCCTCAAAGTCCGTGCTTTCCAAAAATGCAATGATAGCCTGTGGTACGGTCTCTTGGCAGGTCTCGTTAAAACGGTATATGGGACGGATTTCATCAAGCGTCTTTGAAAGGTCGTAACCATACTCATTCTCGATGTGTTCCTTGATGCGCCGCTTGCACTCTGCCGGATCATCGTTGATGGGCTGTTCATAATCGCCGTAATAACCGCCGAAGTAATATCGGCACATGAAGATTGCATCAGCTGTTGCCATTGCGCCTTTGATGCCTTCTGGGTGGTTATGCGTGACCTCGGCAGATGTTTTTGCCCGCTCTCTGCCGTTGGACGGCCACATTCCCGTTCTTGCGCAGAAGCCGCAATCCATCATCCAGGCGCATGGAGAAACACGCATCGCCGAGCCGTTGCCGTAGCTGTTGTACGGCTCACGGTCATCGGAAAATACCCATGTGCCGAATCGACCGCCGTATCCAGCATCCGGGTACATCCGACCGTACTTCTTCATCGTGTCAATGAAGTCATCTCTTTCTCCGCCATTCATAACCGCCTCCGCAACAGCGCAGGTCATGACGGTGTCATCCGTGAAAAAGCAGTCATCCCGGAACAAGGGAAACTCCTTCGTTTTAATATTGTGCCATTCGTAAACCGAGCCAACGATGTCACCTACTACTGCTCCGAGCATTTATAATCTCTCCTTCCTCATTCAGGCCAAAAACGCATTTACAAATTCTTGTTCGTGGGTTTTCATTTTTGCTACAAATCCCTCATAGTCAGCTTCTTTTACAGGAATTTTCAGACCGTGTTTTGTAATGCTGATATCATCACGCGGCATGACATTTGATTCGTAGGTCGAGCCGCGATTCATCCACAGTTTCAGATCATCCGATTCTTCCGCTTCTGGATAAAGGTAGTAGCCCACCTTGGCGTCAAAACGGAACATATACGCCAACACCTGCAGGTAGTCCCGATTTCCGATGTTATCAAGCGGCTTGTACTTGGCATCTGCGATTATTCTCGCTTCATTGTCTCGGCTGATAAAGTCAGGATAGATTAAACCTATGTTACCCGCAAAGAGTCGCTGGGCTCCCTTACCGCCTTTGTTCATCGGGTGGTAAAAGACATCCTCTATTAGGGAATTGACATACTCCTCCCACAGCCATGCGCCGTCAAACAATATGCCGTATATCTGCCTTGACCCGGAGCCAATCTGGTGCTTCTGATGGCGAAGAATCAAAAGGCACAGCCTCTGCAATGCGAGATACTCCCGGAAGTATGCGTGGCGCACGGTATTCTTCTTGTTCTCCTCAATGATTTTCTGCCTGTCATAAGGCTCATATCCGGGTGTGGCATCAATAACGAGTTTTACCTCATCCTTTACTTTAACGAGGAGATTTCCGCCATAAGGTTTCCTTTTGATAAATTCTATGGTATGTCGCACCAGCTCCATGAGACTGTTATCGTAAGAAAACTCCCTCTGTGAGTACGCAACACTCCCGGTGAACGGCGTGTTCTTCTCTATGTGTCTTGCGATGTCGATAGCACCTTTTACATTTCCGTCATTATACTTGTGACGGATGTACTTCTTAAACAGACCTTTCCTCATTGCTGTTTTCAGATAATACGGAAACAGGAACAGCAGGAAGTTAAAAAGTCGATTATCCTGATTGGCATCGGAATCCAAATCCACGATATTTGGAAAATCTATCACTTTATCGAGGAGATATTGAAAAAAGAAATCATCCTCCTCACCGCCAAAGCGGGATTCAATAATAAGTCGCTCATCTCCGCAGCCCAGGAATCCCATCACATTGCCTGACCGATAAGTGTCGTTAACGCTTTGGATTATCATCTGATCCCGCGTTATATCCTCCGCATCTTTCACGATTTCAGGGAACACAAATACACCTTCCCGTTCAAGCTGCTCCAATGTCTTATCGGCAATCTTGCCCGCAAGGGTTCCTATATCAGAAAAAGCGTCTTTTTTATGTTGTGAATTATCCTTGATCTTGAGCAGTTTCATTCACATCACCTTCAACCGGCTTTTTATAACCGTATGCTTTCGCAAAACGATTCATAAGCCCTTCCTCATCGTACATCCCCTGGATGTATTCCTGCAGGAGCGGCTGCAGGTAATCCGTCCAAAGCTGGTCAAAATCGAGAGTCTTCAGCTTCAAGAAGTATGATGCGCCGATTTGGTAATTCTCGTTCAAGTCCTCAACACTTGCATTTTCCTTGTTAAGCGCAGCCATTCTCTTGATAGCCTCGGCCTCCAGGTCTTCATTCTCCAAAGAAGCCAGCATTTCAAGACGCTCATCTGCTCGGAGTTCCACGAAACGGAAACGCCTGCGCATAGCAAAATCAAAGCTGTCCACAGAACGGTCGATGTCGTTCATGGTGCCAATGATATAAACATTCTCCGGGATATAGAATTTCTCATCCGGATCGGAGTGCAGATTGGAATACTGCGTGGATATTTCACCAGCTCTGCCACGATAGCCAGGGTCTATTGCAAAGAACAGTTCTCCGAATATCTTTGAAATCTCACCACGGTTAATCTCATCAATGATGAAGATATACTTCTTTAATTCTTCCTGCTTTGCCTTCGCTTTAGAAGCAGCGCTTTTCTTTGCCCGAATCGCCTTGTAGATTGCGAAGTCGTAGGAATACGCCTGTGTAGCAAATGACTTTCCGAAAAAGGTCGTGATATCCTTGATCTTGTCGAACTTCTGACCGGACTCCAACATCTTCCTGACCTCGTCAAGATTCAAGGTGAGCTTATTGACGGTGGCGTTTCCGGGTATGGAGATAGTAATGTGTTTGTCATCCACGCTGGTAATGGTGAACTCATTGCCATTGATCGTCTTAAAGGTATCAACACCAAGTTCGATGTTGGAAAAGAACTCTGTCATTGATTCCTGCACAGAGATTTCCTTCTCTATTGTTTCCTTGGACTTTTGGGAATCCTCGTAGTTCTTTCTTGCACGGGCAACGAACTTTTTGAATATGCCGTCCTGCAGTTCAAAGCCCATAGTTCCGTCATCATTTACTTTCGGTCTCAAGCCCTCAACAAAATCAGAGTAATCATAGCTTGGATGGAATTGGACAAACTCCACCTGTTTCTTCTGCTCATCGGTAAGAAGCGTGTAGTCATCAAAGTACCCGTTACTGATAATATCTGTAGCAATTTCCTTTGCAAGGTAAGATTTACCGGTACCTGGCGCGCCTCTGAAAATCAGGTTCTTCGATGCAATCAGCATAGAGGAGAAGGGATTCCTATATCCCTTAAACTGCTGGACAAGTTCCTCCTGTGCGGCTGCCTCAGTCTCCGCAGCCTCTGTTTCCTTCTCATCCTTCTCGCGGTAGGTAAGGATGAATTGATCCCCAGGCTCTCCGAAACGCTTCAAGCATTCCTGGACGAAAATAATCGTGGAGAAGATATTCCAGCAATAGATAACGAACTGCCTGCCATTATCATAGCCATATGTCAGGTACTCTATGGTGCTGCGATGTTTCTTAAACTCATCCACGCTGGAGAAAATTCCGCAAATCATATCGCTGTCAGGATTGTATTTGCAGATTGGAAAGTTCTCCTTGTCCTCAACGGACATACCGGATATCTGCTTTTCAAATACCTGGAAAGCGATACGCGGCATCGTCTGATTGGAGTTTCTTCTTTCGCCTTTGCTATAGGCGCGCTTGACCACATCACCGTTTGCCTTTTTGAAATAGACATCAAGCGGCTTGTAGTTATCGCCGAGACTCAGGTTGTCCATAGTGAACCGCTCGTCAGTAGATTCAACACTCTCGGCAGTAACAGACAGTTCAAATTTCTCCTGCTGCTTTGTTTCAATCGTAAAGTCCTGACCTTCCAGGTAACTCTTTGCCTCCACAGCATTAAAGCCTTCTGTGGAAATATCCGTTCCGTTTGCGATATGGTCAGCCACGGCCACCACATACTTCGGCGGATACCGCTTTCCGTCCTCCGTCACGAGTTCATACTTCGTGCTCTGGTTATGGAAAGGCACGCCGTTCTCATCGATGTACTTTAAGGCATCGATGATGTCCTGATTTTTGATTTTTGGTATAGCCATGCCGCACCTCCGTTAATTCGTTTCCTTTATATAATTTCCATCAATTTCTTGTTTACCTTCAGCCACTCCTGATCATCCTCATAGGTAGGCAGTACGGTTTTCACCCTTGCCCAGAATGCAGGACTGTGGTTCTTATAGGTTATATGGCTCAGTTCATGCACCACAACATAATCAATCACAGAAAGAGGGCACATGATAAGCCGCCATGCAAAATTCAAATTATTCTTCGTGCTGCAAGAACCCCACCGTGCCTTCGCCTCCGACAGCTTTACAGTTCCCGGTATGACGCCCATGACATTTGCATACAGAGAAACCCGCTCTGATATGATCTGTATTGCCTGTTCTTTCAACCATGCAGTCAGCTCATCAACATCGTAATTCTCCGGGACAATCAGTTCGTTCCCGGACACTTCGACCATATCGACTGAATCCTTTATGATGGCGTAATTGCTGCCGAGATACATAATGCTCTCGCCGGTTTCCACAACAACAGGAGGGTGCTTTTCTCCGAATACCGCTACCTGTTGCTGCTTTTCGTTTATCCATCGTCTTTTTTTGCGGACAAACTCATCTATCACCGTGTCCGGCATAAGCGCCGGAGCACGGACGATAAGGTTTGCCTCGTTATCTATAACAAGCGCCACGCTCTTTCTGTTGGAGCGCACCACCTGGTATGCTATTTCCTGCATCAATCATTCCTCCCGAAATGCTGATAGCCGAGTTCCATAAGTTTCTGTGCTACATCCTTGCGGCGCTTCATAATATCCGGCACCTGCTTTTTGATTTCCGGCGAGATAAGCAATTTGATGATGTTTGTACGGAGCTCCTGCTGCAAAGCCACATTATTCCAGAAGTTCACAGCCTCGGTTTCCTGTTTGAAACGGCTCAACACATCGTCCGTCAGATTCTTCAGCACTCCCATCTGCTCATCGGAGAGTTCCTCAAAGGACTTCTTGCCGTAAAACTCTGTCTTCAAAAGGCCAAGGAACGGCATCTCATGCGAAGCATCATATCCGTAGGTGTTTTCTTTTGCACGTCCGGCTTTGATATCGCGGCGCAGCTGTTCGAGAGCCTTACGGAGTTCTGCCCAGTTGTTCTTGAACTCCTCCAGAATCTGTTCCAACCGCTCACTCAAACGGGCGTACAGTTCCGGGTCTTTCGGCATATTAATATTGATAAACTCACGGACAGCATATTTAATTTCTTCGCTAACCGCACGATCACTCTTTTTGCTTTGGCCACCTTTCAGGAAGTCATCAGAAAGCAGAGAGATCGGTGCGATTTCCATGTCCACGCCATTGACTGTGAGGTATTCCTCGATGATAGCGCGGACTTTCTTGCTGGCATCCTTATTGGAGAATCTCGGATTCCTGGTCATCTTCGCCACGGACTCACGAATAAAAGCCAGCGTCTTGTAATCCTCGCTGTACTCCAATGCGGCAGGATTCGGAAGAACACGGTCAAACAGACGTGACATAACAGAGAAACGACCGTTATATTCCTCACGGAGTTCCTCGTCGAGGCAAAGTTCCTCGATGATATCGGAAGTCTGTGAAAGTGCATATCCAACCTTCTCATTAAGGAACTGGATGATTTCGTTGTATGCCGTGTTCAGTGCATCGATATCCTTGGACTTATCGCGCAGAGATGCCATAATCTCATCCCTGTCGGCATCGGCATAATCGTAAGCGTCAAATACTGTGTGTCTAGACACCTCAAGCTAGGAGTGTTATCCTGATCTGGACAAGCGATTTTAGTATAAGCTGCTCCGGCCAGTCTAAAAAATGACTCATTTTTCAGACTTGACTAAA
>JAAYJG010000479.1 GCA_012523055.1 Ruminiclostridium sp.
ACAGTTGTGGGGATAGGTTTTGGATTGATCGGTCTGCTGACTGCCCAGTTGCTGATAGCAAATGGTTGCAGGGTGATTGTTTCTGATCTGGATGAAGAGAAACTTGCGCTGGCCAAGAAATGGGTAATCATACCCTTTAACTCCGTCAAGGGTGATGTGGTGAAGTTCGTTGAAGAACAGACAGGCGGTATGGGTGCCGATGGTGTCGTCATCACCGCTTCGGCACATACGGATGCGATCATCTCTCAGGCTGCACGGATGAGTCGCAAGCGGGGTAAGATTGTACTGGTGGGTGTGATTGGCTTAAATATCAGTCGCGCTGAATTCTACGAAAAAGAGCTGACTTTTCAGGTCTCTTGTTCTTACGGTCCAGGCAGGTATGACGACGACTACGAACAGAAGGGAATGGATTATCCGCTACCGTTTGTAAGATGGACGGAACAAAGGAACTTTGAGTCGGTACTCTATGCAATTTCTTCGGGTGCTCTGCAGGTGAAGGAAATGATTACCGAGATTGTACCGCTGGATGAATATAAAAAGATATATCGTGATATAGGGGCTCATAAATCGATCGCTTCTATCATTACTTATGAAGGTGCTGAGAAGAAAGTACCAATGCATACTGTTTCATTTGCCAATAACAGCTTCAAAGGAGCAAAAGGTGTGATCGGTGTAATTGGTGCCGGTAATTTTACGAAAATGACCATGATGCCGGCCCTGAAAGATAGCGGGGCCGGGTTTAAATATATATCGAGCCAGGGTGGATTGAGTAGTACCCTGCTGGCAAAGAAATATGGCTTTTCGCATTCGACGACCGACTACAAGGAGATACTGAAGGATGAAGAGGTGGACACCCTGTTGATTGCCACACGACACGATTTACATGCACAGATGGTGATTGAGGGGTTGCAGGCCGGAAAGAATGTGTTTGTGGAGAAACCGCTTGCACTGAATGATGAGGAGCTTCAACAGATTATTGAAGTGTATAAAAAGTCGGGCAAGTCGCTGACCGTAGGATTCAATCGCCGCTTCTCTCCCCACATGGAGAAAATTAAGAGTCTGGTGGGTGACAGTCAGATGAATGTGATCGCAACCATGAACGCCGGTTTTATTCCTGCCAACGTATGGGTGCATGATATGAAGACGGGCGGCGGAAGAATAATCGGTGAGGCTTGTCACTATATCGATCTGATTAGCTTTCTGACGGGGAGTAAAGTGATAGCGGTTTGTATGAATGCCATGGGAATTACATCCGAAGAGAATACAGACAACGCGTCTATCCTGTTGCGATATGAAAATGGATCGACCGGTGTGATCAATTACTTTGCAAACGGATCCAAGGCTTACGCCAAAGAACGTATAGAGGTCTTCTCCCAGGAACGCACCTTGATCACGGACAACTTCCGGGAGACGAAAGGATATGGTGTGAAGGGTTTCTCGAAATTAAAAACATCTATAAACAAAGGGCACAGGAACCAATTCCACGGTCTGATCAAGACAATACAAAACGGGGGAGAAGCCCTGATACCCTTCGAGAGCATCATCAATACCACTCGTGCCAGCT
>JAAYJG010000480.1 GCA_012523055.1 Ruminiclostridium sp.
AAAACAAGCATGAAAGGGTGATGACTCGTATGCGACTGCCATACAGAGATGTTTATGAAAATATTCTTCCATATGTCCCAGGAAAACCAATCAGTGATGTACAAAGAGAATTGGGGCTTTCCCATGTGATAAAGCTGGCCTCCAATGAAAACCCCTTTGGTTGCTCGGAAAAGGTGAAACAGGCAGTGGCCGAAGGGCTTTCAAACCTGTCTCTGTATCCCGACGGAAATGCCACTTTGCTGCGCGAACGGCTGGCCCGCCAGCTTGGTCTGGAACCGGATCAGTTTGTATTCGGCGCCGGCTCCAACGAAATCATAACCTTTATCGCGCAGGTTTTCCTGGGCCCTGGTGATGAATCAATTTATCCGCAGCCCTCCTTCACCTGGTACGATACCGCGGTGAGGGCTACCGGCGCGGACCCCGTGATAATCCCATTGAAGGATCACGGTCTTGACCTGAACGCTATGAAAGGCGCCATCACTGATAAGACAAAGATCATCTGGATCTGTAACCCGAACAACCCCACCGGCACCATCATTACCGAAGAAGAGCAGAATGCATTTTTACAGGCTGTCCCTTCCAATGTGGTTGTCGTGTTGGATGAAGCCTATTATGAATTCGCCCGGGGAGAAGGTTATCCCGAATCCCAACCCCTGCTGCAAAAATACCCGAATCTGATCATTTTAAGAACCTTCTCAAAGGTATATGGCCTTGCTTCCTTAAGAGTTGGTTATGGGATGGCTTCCAGTGAAATGGTGTCCTACCTGAACCGCGTCCGCCCGCCGTTCAATGTGAACACCCTGGCCCAGGAGGCCGCTATAGCCGCGCTGGACGATCAGAGCTTTGTAGTCAAAACCATTTCCGAAAATAAAAAAGGCCTCACCATGCTCTATCAGGCCTTTGACAGGTTAAAGCTGCCTTATGTAAAATCTTATGCGAATTTTGTTTGGGTAGAAGCACCCCTACCTTCGGGGGAAATGTTTCAGCGCCTGCTTTATAAGGGTGTCATCATCAGGCCCTTTATGGGGAACTGGCTGAGGATCACTGTCGGCAGCGAAGAAGAGAACAAAATTCTATTACAGGCATTAGAAGACGTGCTGGCGTAATGCTTTTGTTTTTTGCCCATGGGTGTAAAACAGCATGATAATTTACCCAAAGAATACTAATCCACAACTGCCGGGGACTATACATCGTTTTATCCTCCGGCAGTTTTTTGTAAAGCACAGCGGGTAAGATAGTTTGCTGAAGGATGGCCAAATGGTCTGACTACTCGCCAAACTCTGCTTTCAGGAACGCTTCAGCAAAAACAAGATCTTCGGCGGTTGTAATTTTCAGGTTGGCATAACTGCCCATAACCATTCTGACCTTAACGCCCAATCTTTCAACCAGCACCGAATCATCTGTGCCGCGATAACTTTCTGTAATGGCCTTTTTGTGTGCGTTTATCAGGGTTTCCCTTTGAAATGTCTGCGGGGTTTGAATGGCCCACAGGATAGAGCGATCCGGTGTATCAATCACTGTTAAATCCGGGCTTACGTGCTTGATTGTATCCTTTACAGGCATTCCGACACAGGCCGCGCCATAGCTGGCGGCAGTTTCTACTGAATCGGTTATAATCTTCGGGGTGATTAACGGTCTTGCGCCATCATGCACGGCAATAATGCCTGATTCCGGGCTGATCCGCGCAAGGGCGTTGTATACCGAAGCCTGCCGGTCAGCACCTCCGTCTGTTACCGCAGTGATTTTAGAAAACCCATAGGGCAGGATGCATTCCCTAAAAAGCTGGTGATCATCGGGATGAATGACAACAATGATTTCAGAAATGATATCGGTTTGTTCGAAGGCTTGGAGGGTATGCGCCAAAACAGGCCTGTTTGAAAGCATTAAATATTGCTTGTTGGTCTTTGCGTTCATGCGGCTGCCTTTTCCGGCCGCAACAATGATTGCCGAAGTTTTGATATTCTGATGCTGCATGCGATAAACCCCGTTCCTTACCTGACAACCGAAAGCCCCGAAGACTTGTGCCTGGCAAAAACCATGCGTCCGGCGGAGGTTTGCAGAACACTGGTGACCACAACATCCACTTCTGTTCCTTTGAATTTCTGCGCTCCCTCGACCACAACCATGGTTCCGTCATCCAGATAACCAACCCCCTGGCCGCTCTCCTTGCCTTCACGGATAATTTTTACGGTCATCTCCTCACCGGATACTGCCAATGGCTTTAACGCATTGGACAGATCGTTGATGTTCAGAATATGAATGCCGGCAATGGAGGCAACCTTGTTCAGGTTGTAATCGTTGG
>JAAYJG010000481.1 GCA_012523055.1 Ruminiclostridium sp.
ATCGCAAGCTCACGAGAGACTCTCCTGCTCAAATTATCCACCTCTCCTTAAAGCACATCACCGCTCTGTCCGCCAGAGATATCCTTATTATACCCATACGCTCTGAAAGCTGCAAGGGAAAAGTTGGTGTTCAAAAATTCTTGCACGCTCTGTAATTATACTGTATAATGAAACTGATTTTTCCTGAAGTTTTCCATGTTCACCCATGGAAAACAGTCCAACCATAATCAACACAACATGGCGATGCCATAAACAGGATCATAACACCGGTAAGCATTTCGAGTACCCTGAAAGCTTTGCCGTTGCCTGAAGGAGGGTTAATTATGTTTTGTCCCAAGTGCGGTCAGGAGGTTGGTGAATATTCACGCATCTGCCCGGCATGTGGAGAGCTGCTTGAAACCACATCTACGGTGCCGCCCCAACCTGATTACAATAATACGCAACACCCACAACCTGATAACAATAATGCGCAGCAGCCACAAGCTGATTACAATAATGCGCAACAGCCACAACCAAATTACAATAATTCTCAGCAGCCAAACAATTATCAACAGATGCCCGTTATCCCCGATTACAAGGTTCAGTGCATCCTTTTAATTGTGTTCAGCGCCATGTGTTGTTGTGTCGGCATCGTTGCGCTGGCTTTTGCAATCGTTGCCATTGTATACTCCGGAAAAATCGCTCAGCATATCAATGCCGGCAACATTGACCTTGCACAGGATGCTTCGAAAAAGACGAAAATGTGGTGCTGGATAAGTTTTGGGGTTTTGATGCTCAGCCTGATAGGTGTAGTTCTTTATTATGTTTTTATTTTCTCCACCGTTATGTCCAGCCCCGAATACCAGGATATGTTGGACCAATTTATGAATATGTATGATTACTAATTGTAAGAACGTTGACGGAAAACTGATCAAAAAGGGGCTTACTCTGTTGGGTAAGCCTTTTTTCAGAGCATTCCTTCTGATGGGAACCTGCCTGATACTTGCAGCGGCAGTTCTGTTCGTTTATTGGATGAATCCCTCGAAGAACCCCTTTGTGCCGGTCTGTTTTTTTTACCGCTTAACAGGGCTCTATTGTCCTACCTGCGGCATGACACGAGCCATGTACCATGTATTGCATGGAAACTTTGCACAGGGTTTTTCGATGAACGTCTTGTGGCCTGGTATTTTACTGTTCCTTGGTGCGTCTGCCGGGCTGTGGTTTTTTTGGCTTGTCACCAACAAAAATCCACTTCATCGGGCAAACCTGGTTTTGCGCAAATACCCTGCAATCTCGTGGTTCATCCTTATCGTGCTGTTTGGCTTCTGGATTTTAAGAAACATTCCGGTTTATCCTTTTACCTTGCTGGCACCCTGACGCAATCGGTTCAAAGCCTTCCGGTAAAGATGTCAAAGATGGTATAGCCAGCCACCGTCATAGCAACAACATAACCAAGCAGAAGAATGATGATCCATAACAGACATGCTCTTGAAAAATTTTTTCTGTGAATATTCCCGTTGGATGAAAAAGCCCAGATTGCCATGACGACGATATTGACGATGGGCAGCAGGAAAAAGAGCATGGTGACCATCCATTCTCCAACGCCAAGGGTCCGGTTTTCAGATACATCGCGTTTCGGTTTTTGTTTCAACCCGTTATCGGGTAACTCTTCCCGTTCATCCTGAACCAAAGGGACTGCCGGCTGTTGTTCGGGGTGGCTTTCCAATTGCTGCTCCAACGGTATTGAATTCACTTCATCCTGTTGTTTCATATCTGCTTCATACCTCCGTTCTTTGCTTATTCGTAAAGCGGAAGCAACCCGCCATAGTCAACGATTTCATTTTCGTCCAAACAGATCCATTTCATGCCATGCTTAGCCAGAAATGCTTTCACATCCTCCGCACCCTCAAGCGTATCCAGATTACCCGTAAAAGCAATCATTTCCCTTTCGATAAACCCTGCTGCTCCACCGATAAAGCCATAGCTTAGCCCAGGCAGGCATATCCTTGTCTGGGGAGCCAGGGTTAAAACATCAAGCCCGTTGCTACGTGCAGCCCTGGCAATGGAAGGATCAGACGTAATCAGGCTTTCGGGTGTGACCGGCAAGGTGGCGCATTTTGCATATCCCTGGTTGACATGGACCAGACGAATGGAACAACGCTTCAAAAACTCGGATGCAACACTGTCTGTGTAGCGCAGGTTATGAAACGCAAGCTTTCCGACAATGGCAACATTGTAAGCAATATCAAGAGGATATGTCGCTTTCAGCATCGTTTTTCCGGGAATTATGGTAAACCCGAAATGCCGGAGCTGTTCAAAAAGCTTAGCATTTAATTGAGGCTGACATATCAGGAGGTCCCGCGCTATGTGTAGCAGTTGCATGTCGGGATGCCCTGAAACAGAAGGCTGCAGGCTTTCACTGCAGGGGACCTCTACAAGCTGGATCCCCAGCTGTTGAAGCTTATATTTCATGCCCGGCTTCATTCGTTCATCTACCGCCAAAAGCGATACCCGGCTGCCCGGAAACAATGTTTGGTGAAGGAACCCCAATATGCACACCTGCCCGTCGTCAAGCATATGATGTTTACAGCCGGAGGTTTTCTGGGCCCGAAGCCCTCAGGCTTTTCACATAAAGCGCCGCATCCGCACGGGTGCGGCATTTTCTCTCGCCTCTGGCCAGTCCACTCGCCAGATATTGCTAAATCCGCACGAGTGCGGCATTTTTCTTTGGATTCTCGCTAACCCTTGGCATGTTCTCATGGATGCGGTATCTTCTATCATCAGATGCTGATTTTCTGAAGAATTTCCTTTAATTCCGCCAATGCATCCATGGGGACGGCCACACCCTTCTGACTGGGTTTGAAAGCATCTTCCGTGCTGTCATACCAGAAAACCCTGATATCCACATATTCCTTACTGCTTTTGGAAACCTGCTTAATATGAATTTCTTCACGGTTGTTTTTTGTAATTTTCCCGATTAATTCTTCTTTATCCCAAAAAGACGCCATGGATAATTGCTCCTTTCCATCTGCCTGAGTTGAAAAAATTTTCTTGAATGCACTAACACCGGTATTTTACATACGTATTGATACGTTTCTGCAGTGAAATCATTATACCATATCGCTGCGAAAAAGGCTTAACATGAATTCAGTATTTTTTGAAACGATTTTGGTCATACTAAATGCGGAAACCTGTAATAACAGGAAATGTTTCTTTCCGTTACAGGCTTTTCATTAAGGGTTCGGGCTGTGAAACAGCTAACCCTTCGGACACTATGGTAAAGGAGTTGTCGGTATGAGAACACCTGTTGACAGATTGGCAGTCCTGCTAATGATTGTGGGAGCGATAA
>JAAYJG010000482.1 GCA_012523055.1 Ruminiclostridium sp.
AGCCTGATAATCTTCTTTTTGCGCAAATGGAATTCCAGCCAGGCTCTGGACAGATGTATTGACTGTAGAGCTTTTGTATCTAAAACTCCATCAATAATGATATTGGTGGGCATCCCCAAATAGGGCGTGGATACATTCATATCCTGCGGTGTCAGCGGTTGTTTTTGGGATTTCAGCAATACGCTTAGTTTTCCGTTTTGCTCCAGAACTGCGAACTCGACATCCTCCAGGTTGAATACATCCTTTGATCGCAGCATCGACATCAATTCTTCCATGGAAATTTTGTTCTTCTTTAATGTTTCTATTTGCACCTTGCCATTTAGTATGACAGGCTGAGCACATCCCTCAAAAATTTTTCTCAATGTCGGAGACTTCAGACCAAGGAAGGCCAAAAGCACGGCAAGAAAGGCCCAAACCGCCATACCTGCCATGGTAGCCCAGGTGTTCTCATTCACCTGCACTGAAAGTGTTGAGGCAATGGAACCGATGGTAATTCCAACTATATAATCAAAATAGGTCAGCTGTGTGACTTGCTGTTTACCCACCATTTTTATCAGCACTAACAATAAAAAGAAACCGATAACAGATCGGATGATGACAACAATCGTTATTGGCATAACTTTCCTCCACCGGCAGATATTGAACCCGTCAGGATTGCTTATACGGACAAAAAAATAAACCCTGTAGGGTTTATTTTCCTCATTGTTTCGATAACTATTCCTAATTATTTTTCTGAGTAAAATTATTGTATTTCACGCATTTATGCCTTCAATTCAGTTGTTCACCTAAACTAGTTTCTGCAGTAAAATCATCTGATGGTTCATATAAAAAAGATTTCATGATGCTCATGCTTTACCCACTTCGATCAGTCTCCCTGAAAACCATATCTCCATATTCCTTTTACCATTGTCCCCTTAACCACGAGGTCTTTATCCAGAATCACCAAATCAGCGTCGTACCCTTTGGCAATCCTTCCCTTATAACCACCGGCTCCTGCAACCCGTGCAGGTGTTTCGGTCAGCATTGGGATGCAGCCTTCCATGGGAATCCCTGTTTTCGTCATATTCCGAAGCGCTTGATCCAAAGTGAGTATGCTTCCTGCCAGGGTTCCGTCTGAAAGGCGTACGGAGCCCTTCTGAACGCTTACCTCCAGCCCTCCGCAAATATACTTTCCATCCTTTAGACCGGTTGCGACGGTAGAGTCGGTGATGAGCGCAATATGTGAAGGGTCTTTCAGCCTGTATGCCAATTTCAAGGCGGCTGGATGCACATGGATCAGATCGGCAATCAGTTCAATGGTTGCATCTTCATTCTCCAGCAATGCGCCGACCACCCCCGGTTCCCTATGCTTCAATGGGGACATGGCATTATAAAAATGGGTGCAATGCATTGCTCCGCTTTTGAATGCAACCTGGCACTGTTCATAGGTTGCCGTGGTATGTCCAATGGAAGCAACAACCCCGTTATCTTGAAGATAGCAGATCAATTTTTCAGCGTCGGGAGCATCCGGGGCGACGGTAACAATTCTAACAATATCCATATTGTCGGGCAGCATTGATTCATAAAAGGGAACCGACGGGTTTACAATCAATTCCTCCATGTGGGCACCCTTTGCCCTGGGGCACAGAAAAGGACCTTCCAGGTTAATACCCAGGATGTCGGCGCCTGAAGGCATTTTCATAGCCTGAAAAACAGCGGATATACTTTTTTGAATGCTTTGCGCATCAGCGGTCATGGTTGTCGGAAGAAAAGAAGTTGTGCCATGGGCCGGCCAGAAAGCAGACATGGCCTGAATTGCTTCCACTGTGCCATCCATGGTATCCGCCCCATTGCAGCCATGGGTGTGTATGTCGATGAAACCCGGAGCCACAAAACTTCCACCTGCATCAATGGTATTCCCGTCTGAAGAAGCTTGCTCACCAGTGATGTCAACGATTTTCTCCTGTTCGATCAGTAGGTTGAGGCCTTCCTGAAACCTGCCATCAACATAAACGATTCCACCTTGTATGATCTGCATATTAGCCCCCACACTTTTTTGGTATTTCTTTCTCATGTCAAGTATATTCGTTTTCTTTTCATTCAGTCAACCTATTGTTTATGAAGATTTGTCAAAAAAGCTCCTTACTGCTCACAGGTAATCAGATGCAGTGGGCTGAACAAAGTGAAGGTCCTCGTA
>JAAYJG010000483.1 GCA_012523055.1 Ruminiclostridium sp.
CTCGACGCAGGAGACACCTTCCACGGGCAGACCATCGCTACTTTGAACAAGGGCGAAAGCATTGCGGATATCATGAATGCGATTGGCTATGATGCGATGACTCCTGGCAACCATGACTTCAATTATGGTTATGACGGGCTGGTCGAGCTGGACGGTATTACAAGCTTTCCAACCCTTGCGGCCAAAGTGAAGAAGGCTGACGGGACCGACCTGTTCACTCCTTATATAATCAAGGAAATCGCAGGACTGAAGGTGGGCATCTTCGCTTTCGTATGGTATAATGGAAGCAAAAAAAGGAAAGGTTTTGAGGAGATTTATGAGAAAAGCGAATGTGATCACAACGGTTGTTATTGTTTTATCCCTTCTGTTTATATCCGGGTGCTCTCAGAATAATCGGACTCCGGATGAGTCAAAGCAAGTGGAAACAAAAGGCAACAACGAAATCTCAAGTGATAAGGAAGAAGGGCTGATACAGATGGAAACAAGAGAATATGCCCAGCTTGATTATCTTGGGCACGCAAGCGTCAGGATCATTACAAAAGAAGGCATTGTTATCTATGTGGATCCCTATTATGGAAAGGATTACAATGAGCCTGCAGATATCATTCTGATCACCCATGGCCATGGTGATCACTACCAGATCGGTAAAATAAAGAATAAGAATGAAAACTGCAAGATCATCAGCTGGAAGGAAGCTTTGATGGATGGACAGTACCAGTCCTTTGAACAAGCCGGTGTTAAAATACAGGCGGTAGCGGCATATAACAAGAACCATTCGAAGGACAGCTCGGTCGGCTTTATTTTGGAATTTGACGGTATCAAGCTTTACCATGCCGGAGACACTTCAAAGATCGAAGAGATGAAAGAACTGGCTGATTTAAGCCTTACATATGCCCTTTTGCCAATGGACAATGTATATAACATGGGTCCGCAGGAAGCAACCGAAGCAGCAGAGCTGATTCAGGCAAAATACTATATTCCAATTCATACCGGCCCGGATGGCGTTTTTAGTGAAGAGAATATTGAACAATTCACCCCTGAAGGTAAAACTGTTGTAAGACCCAAAGAGTCCATACAATTGGGGGAATAAACCTGAATCCCATAGGTTTGGAATTAATTCATACACGTTATTGGTATATAACCAGCGTAATCTATGAAAATTGGAAACCGATTACCAGGTTTATTTTTCGGAGTCTAGTATGCAGGTGATAAAAGTAAAATCCAATGCAATATTTCCTGTCATTGTGGATCTGCTTCATTCCGGGCAAACTGCCCGTATCACGGTTACAGGCAGAAGCATGAGCCCTTTTTTGAAAGAAGACCGTGACAGTGTTGAATTGTCAAAATCGAGCTTTAAGGAAATACGCAAGGGTGATATTGTTTTAGTCAAGCGTACAAATGGTATATATGTACTACACCGAGTGTATAAGAAGACCGAAGCTTCTTTTTTTATGGTTGGTGACGCGCAGCAATGGATTGAAGGCCCATTATATCCTGAGCAATTGGTTGCGAAGGTGGTTTCGGTCAGAAGAAAAAACAGGGATATTCCTTGCACCAACAAGGGTTGGAGGTTTTTATCATGGGTGTGGTTAAGACTAAGAGTCTTCAGGTATAAGATCTTCAAGGTGTATTCCATTATGAAAAAATGCTGGGCAAAGCCCAATAACGAAAAGTCGGGGGAGAGTCATGAAAATTAAAGACGGGTTTATGATTAAGGAGATAGCAGGAATATGGGTGGTTGTCCCGATTGGCGCCAAGGCAATGGAATTTATGAGCATTGCCTCCTTAACAGAAACCGGCGCATTGATCTGGAATTTGATTGAAAAGGGCGCAACAAAGGATGAAATCATTCAGGCGATTCTTTCGGAGTATAACGTCGATGAAGCCACTGCCCGGGCAGACTTTGAGGCCTTTATCAAAAAGGCGGTGGATCACGGTTTTTTGGAAGTTTAGTGTATGTTTACTCACTGTATGGTAGTAGTGACCTCAAGGTAACGAGCCAAAGACGAGCAGGTAGTGCCTGTTAAATAAAGTGAAAGACATATGCGATCGCCCTGACCTGTATCAATTCAAGTTCTCCGAAGACCATTGCAGAAAGAATAGGTCTTGAACAATGTCACGGGTTGTTATAAAATGAAACTAGTAATGAAAAATTTAGCAATATAGGGGTGAATAAGCCATGAAAGAATATATTAAGCCGGATATTGAAATCGTTGAGTTAAGAACTGAAGAAATGCTCGCTACGCGCACCTCAGACACAATGCCGCTAAAACCAATACCAGATTCTATTTTTTGATATTTTTGGTTAATGAATAAAAGTTAGATTTTCAGGGTAGTATGATTAAATATTATAATATTGCTTCTGTAATAATTGAAATCGATAGTCATGATCATATTAATTTAAGCAGGCTTTTCTCTTTTGAGTGTGAGCCTTTTTTGTGCCCTGCGGTTAAGGTATCAATCAGGCAAACATGCAGTTTTCCTTTGAGCGAATACCATGTCGTTATGGAAAAGGATGGTGCCTTTGTTGAGTTTGAAGATGGCCGGTTTGGATATATTTATCATTCAGAAGAGGGTATTCCGACCGCTTTCTACTCTTCAAATAAAGATTGGACCCAGATTGACATTGGTTTTACCCATCAATATAATGTGAATAATTACAGTATCGCTGAATTGATGCTAGGCATGGTATTTCGAAGTATTATCCTAACTCAGGGCGGGTTGATTATCCACTCTTCTGCTATTTCTTATTGTAATTTCGGGCTAATTTTTTCTGCGCCTGCAGGAACAGGAAAATCTACACATACAAGGTTATGGGAAAGAATTTATAAAGCTGACATTATTAATGATGATACTCCTGCAATAATACCATTTGGAGATGAAATCCTAGTATGTGGTACCCCTTGGAGCGGTTCATCAGATATCTTTCAGAATTCACAAATTCCACTTAAAGCAATCGTTGTTCTGTCTAGGGGCAAAGGAAATTCTATTAGGAAGTTGGACATTGAAGGTATTGTGAATATTCTTTTGCCAAGATGCTTGTTGCCATATTATGATAAGAATCTAATGTTTAGCGCACTGAGGAATTTCGAAACAATAACAACATCAGTACCTGTATATCACTTGGAGTGTACACCAACGATTGAAGCGGTTGACGTTTTAAAGGCACATTTAAAAATCTAAACAACCGTTAATGTAATAATATGCTACAATGGCAAAAATGAAATCATAAGTCATTTTATGGCGATTTTATTCTATTTACATATTGACAGATTGTTAGCAAACATTGTATACTTTTTATTGATATAGAGATAAAGTTAGGAACACACAATATGAAAAGGCAAACCGTATGAAAATATGGGACGCAAAGCTTGAGTCTAATGATTTGCTTTATAGCTTTGTATTAGCTATGTAAATGATTAAGTGAGTGTTTTCATTTACAAGTGTTCTTAATGCAGATAAAAAAGTAAATCTATGATCGTTCAGCTGCCATAGTTTTGGCAGTTTTTTATTTTGAATTTTTTAGGAGGAATCATTTATGGTTGAATTTAAACATTTTACGAAAGCAAAGATATCGCTCGTGCTTGTTTTTATTTTTATGTTTGTGTCTATATTGCAAGTTTCAGCAGTTACACCAAGCTTCTACTATAAGTATAATTTAGTAGGGGAAGTTGGTGTGGATCCAGAGACAATATTTTTTCAGCTGGATAAATATGCCTGGGGTTCTAGTGAATCAATTGGCAAGGTTTATGCTTACTGTGCAGATCATGACACAGATATGCAAAAAGATGTAGACTATGTTTTATCAGAAGAAGTTACAGAAGCGTTAAGACCTATTCTGAATAACTCGCCACCGTTCGTAAAATTGGTCGTTTTAGAAGGTTATGTAAACGATTATTTGAGGGAGGCTTCACTTGATAACTCTTTGGGGTTAATAGCTGATGGTATCTCCATTCCGGAATTGGTAACAGGGGTTCAATATGCAATATGGCATTTTACCAACGGCTATGAACCGACTATTACAGATGCTGATGTGAACAGATTATATCAGTATTTTATTCATTTACCCGTTGAAAAAGCAGTTCAGTATGATTCGGCTGATATTTCAGTGGTATCGACAGAACGTGATATGGAAAATATCACAGTTCATTTTACTTATATGAATTCATTTGACTCCATAGCTTTATCGCAAGAATTTGAAGGTGTACAAATTCAATACAGTGAAGGAAAGGGAACGGTAATAATACCGGTAACCTCTATTGGTGATGTAAAAGACTTTTCTATAACAGTTCAAGCGGGAAGGACAGTTTCGGATGTTTTTATTCTTTCTGGATATGGTAATGTTATATCGCAAGATTTGATATGTTTTACAACTGATGTTGTAAACGTTTCGGCCAAAGTAAGTATTCAGGTACCGACACCAACCCCGGAACCGACTCCGACACCAACCCCGGAACCGACTCCGACGCCAACCCCGGAACCGACTCCGACGCCTAAACCACCATGCAGGCCAACATGTGCACCAAAACCCACATGTGCACCAAAACCCACATGTGCACCAAGACCCACATGTGCACCAAGACCCACATGTGCGCCAAAACCTTCATGTGCTCTAGGGTCTCAAACTGCATGGGCGTATGGAAGTAACTCCGTTGAGTTTTCCAGCAAGCAAATCGGCCTGAAGAACTGGGGATGGACCAATGGCCCACTAACAGAAGGAAATTATGAATTTGATATGTATGCGGGTGCTGGAAACAATGACTTGAGCAAGGGAACCCTTGTGGGTAAACTTAAAGTTAAATACAGCAATGGAGAAGTATCCGCTACCTATGATTTGCTGCCTGGGTATATGTTAAAGGAAGCACATCTCTATATCGGGAATGATTACCTGCCGAAGAACGGCAAGAAATATTCAAATGCCCCCGGAAAGTTTCAATACAAAGAGGCATTTGGAACAGGCACCGGTTCCCATGAATTTAAAGCGGGCGAATTCACGGGAGAAATTTATATCGCTGCACATGCAGTCGTAGAAGCTCAAGTACAGCAAGCAGAAGAAGAAGATCATAAATGGGATGGTTATGACTGGTTTTCACAAGAAAATCATAAAGATAAAGGAAAGGGACAGGGACCAGAACAAGGGCAAGGACCCGGACAGAGACCTGGAAAAGGACAAGGAAAAGGAAAGAAATAGAATAAGAGAATGTTCATCAATGAGTGGCCAAATTGGCCACTCATTTTATTAACCATGATAATGAGCAATCGCAGAATCAATAGAAAACAAAATAAAAACTCTCTTTTTACATTTCAAGTATCATTATTTTCCATAATCTCACCGATATAGTTATTGATACTTTTCTCATATTGTCGCAATAGAGTTATTTAATGAAAACTAATAGTGCTGCGAATAACAAATTGTACTGACATGAGATGAACCAACTGCAAATATTCATATAGCATCAAACAAGCGTTTCTTCGGCAGGTTATAGCATCACAGACAGAAATGACTTAATATCAGGAGCATTGTTTAGGATTCAACATGGCACGAAGAATTTTATTTATGAAGTTCGACTCGAAATATATACCGGGGGTGCCATATCGTGGGCAGAAAAGAAAAAAGTAAGCAAACAAAAGCTAAAAAACCAAGTAAATTCTTAAGTATTCTTCAGGAAAAGCTCACTCAAATTTTCCCAAAGATGAAACTAGACCTTTTAAGAAAAGTAAAAATAAAATGGCGTTTGATTATAGTTTTTTTGTTTTTGTCCATAGGCCCGTTGATTATACTTGGGGTTTCTGCGTTTCGAAGCTCCAAAGCAGCCTTGACAAATAACATAAAAGATTACACCAGCCAGGTTGTTTCACAATTTGGTGAAAATGTAAGTAAAGAATTGGAAGTCTGTGTAGATGTTGTAGACGAGATAATGTTTTCATCTTTGGTTCAGGACAACTATGCCAGCTCAAAAACCTTAGAGCCTCACCAGACATTTACACTGCGCAATAACATTATATCCGATATGAATGTGAAATCATATACACTTCCGGTCGTATCGTATCTTTCTTTTTATCCGGCAAAGGGAGATTTAAGCATTTTCTCGGGAACAGCAGGTTTTAAGATATCTTACGATGATCTTAACAAGGAATTTACAGGCCTGCCAGATAAAACGAAGTGGTATATCTTTGATCAAGGCAAAATCGTTTTTGCCAAAAAGGGCATAAGGTTAGATACAGGTTCGATCTCAGGAGTGGGTAACTTTTACATGGAGCTGAATCCAACTGAAATAGGCAAGATGTTCAAGAGCCTGAAAATGAATCAATCCGTGGATTTGTTTTTTATTACTGACGAGGGAACCATTATTTATTCCAGCCGCGAAGACCTTCCAGTAGGAACGGATTTCCCCAATGTCGCTTTATTCGATAGCATTAAACAAAACCAGGCAGAAACCGAAATGTTATCTTCAAGCTTTACTGCGGATTTTAACGGTAAAGTCGAGTGCAATTATTATCAAATAGAACAGGCTCCATTTTATATTGTTACAACAACACCCTATACCTTTATGAACTCGGCATCTACAGCAATTGGCCGGCAGATCCTTTTGATTGCTTTTATTGGGGTGTTCATTTCAGTCATCCTCGCGTTTGCTATTTCCAGAAGCATATCCAAGCCATTGTTAAAGCTTGCTGCATTGATGCGGAAATCAAAACAGGGGGATCTGACCGAATCTGTTCAGGATAACAGCAGGGACGAAATTGGTGAGGTGATTAACAATTATGATGATATGATACAGAACATGAAGAACCTGATTCGAAAGGTTAAGGAATCGGTTGAAGATGTATTGGGCATATCAGGAAGTATTTCGTCCTCGTCGGATCAGTCCTATTCCTCATCGGAGCAGATAGCGCTAACCCTTCAGGAAGTGGCAAAAGGTTCTTCAGAACAGGCCCAGGAGGTATCCCAAAGTGTCAATTATATGAACGACCTGTCTGAGGGCATTAACAAAGTAACCAATGATTTGTCTCATGTGTCCTCTCTGATTAGTAAAACCGAAAAAATCAGCATGGACGCGATTTCAACTGTTAAGATGCTCAACGGAAAAGCAAATCAAACAAAAACAGCATCCTTGAAAATCGTCGATGAGATAAACAGCCTGAACAGCGACATGAAGGAAATCCGTAAAATTGTCAAGGTGATTGTCGGAATCGCGGAACAAACCAATTTGCTTTCATTAAACGCTGCGATTGAGGCGGCAAGGGCGGGAGAGGCCGGCAGAGGCTTTGCAGTTGTCGCGGAAGAGGTTAAAAAGCTTGCTGATCAGTCGAAAGATGCTTCTATCATGATCAACAACATCATCAATGCGATTCAATATAAAACCGAACAAACGGTATCTGAAGCAAACGACACAAGTGAAATCATACAGGAGCAGATGACCGCTGTAACACAGACGGATACGGCATTTAACACTATTTCCAAATCCATGAGGGAAATATCAGCTTATATGAAAAACATGGGTGACTCAGTCCGAAGCATGGTGACTTTGAAGGAAAAAACTCTGTCCTCCATAGAAAACATCTCGGCCGTATCGGAAGAGGCAGCATCAACCTCGCAGGAGGTGTCTGCCAGTACTGAAGAGCAGATGGCCAGTGCTGAGATCCTGACAAACCTTTCAAAGGAGATGAACAAAATGGCGGCAGAGCTAGGTGCCGCGGTGTCTCTGTTTAAGATCGGGTAAAACAGAACAGCCTTACCAAAGCTATGGGAATGATACTTATTCCCATGGCTTTTTCTATATGTGATTGCTCGAAGCCGAGCTTTGTCTTGTAAGCCGCTCACATGAGTGCTTCTGGGTAGGTAACACAGATTGCGCATTCAGCCTGAACGCCATAAGATATGATTTCATGTTAAAGTAATAACGCATTTTGTTGAAAAAAGAGGGAAGGAACAATTCGGTTCCTTCCCTCCATGGTATGATGATTACTCTTTACAGCCAATATAAGAAAACTCCTGTGTGTTTGCATTATTCCTTGATCCGGATGGTCGCTTCATCTCCGAGCTTGATGCTGTCCTTTACCAGGGTGCCCTGGATGATGGTGCTGTCGGCCTTGAAGGTTCCCGGGCTTACAACACGGCAGTAGTAAACCAGCGGCTCTTTGTTCTCGGAATCACGCCACACATTGAACGTGACCTTCTGACCGTCGGTATTGCGGAACCACCACCAGAAGCCTTTTTCGCGGATTCCCGCGTTATAGGGGTTATCAATGGGCTTCAGTCCTGACGGAACATAATCGGTAATTTCATAGTAGCTGTCCATGGCGGTGGGGGAAACGTTCCAGTTCAGAACAACCTTCACCAGATCGTTTTGCTCAAATTGCGTGGTTTCCTTTCCGGTTTTGTAATCGTAGAAGGTGCGTTTGATGGTCAGGTTGTCATCCTGGTTCAATTGTTCGGTCAGGGGTGCTTCAAAGATGGATACCACCGAAGCGTCCCCGGAAACCTTTGTTATTTTCAAATCATTGAGTTTGATGGATGGTACCTTCACGGTTATTCCGCTGCCATCCTTCAGGCTTTCAGTATAGGTATTGCCGCCATAGGTGTAGGTGAATTCCACTTCCGAGGCCGGAAGCTTTTGGTATTCCTCCATCACATACAACAGCTTTTCAGTATTGACCAAAATTTTCTTCGAGTAGTTATTTATTGTATACTGGAACAAGCCTTCCTTGTCCTTCGTGTCCAACCTGGCTGCCAGAACTGCAGCCAGTGCGGTGTCGCGCAGGATGGTATCCGTATCGGTGGATTCCTTCACACGGATATAAGGCTTCATATTCTCCAGCAGTGAAACCAGTTTTTCATTGTATATCTTCTGCGCTACAGCGGTTTCACCCAGGGTGTCGAAAGCCAGTGCCAGATAAATATTATCTCGCGTGGTGAGATTACTTACCTTCAGCGCATTGTTCAGATCCACCAGTACGGGCTCTCCCATCACAGCCAGCCCAAACAATGCCGGGGCATTCACTCGTCCGGGTTCTGCGAATATCAGTGAATAGAAGTACTGTTTCAGCATCGCGGCGCCGCTTTCATCCTTCAACAGCACTGCCAGCTGTGCGGACAGTTCCACATCACTTTCTGAATAGGGCAGAATTCCGTAACCGCCATCGGGTTTCTGGTATTGTGTCAGATCTACGGAAGCGGCATCAAAATAGCGGTTGGCGTCTTTTGCAATTTTGTCCAACAACAGCTGCGCCTGCCAGGCGGTGTATTTCTGATCCAGCCTGCTTCCTCCGCTGTACATTAAATGGTATAACGGCGGTACCAGCCTGCCGCGGCCTTCGTCGGTAAACAGCAGTGTTGTAAGCCCATCCTTGCCGCCCTGAAGGATCATGTTCGGCCTCAGGGTTTCTGTGACAGCCTTTTCAATTTCATGATAGGTGTCCGTCACGTATATGGTTCGTTTAATACCGTCAGACATACCGCTTTCACTGATGGCCCGGATTTCAATATCGTAAACCCCCTCTTCCAGTGGCCACAGTGGAATGTTCGTTCTCTCAAAAGCTTTACCGGTAGCAGTGTGAACCAGCCCCGGTTTTTGCGGGCTGATGATCTGCCAGGTGATGGTTTCTCCTTCCTTCAGATCATTGCCATAGCTGCTGACACCAATAAACGGCGTGTCTCCTGTCAGATAAGTGGTATTCAGGCTGTCGTTGATGAAGAAAGGCAGGGTGACCTTCAAATTAGCTTCCCCTGTACCTCCGTAAAGATCCGGGGTAATACCGGCCAGCGTAACATACCAGGAGGTCACATTGTCGGGCAGCTTGAACGAGAAGGTTCCGGTTCCGTTTTCATCCAGAGTGACCATGCGGAACAGCGCGGTATCCTTGAATTCGCTTCTGACCTGGACACTGCCCATATCAGCAGCAGGCGTGGATTGCGGTGCAGTCGGCGCAGCTTCAGCCACAGAATAGCTGGCAGCCATATCCACCATTCCATTTGTGCCTGTTGCAAATCCTCTTTCGACATATTTCGCGCCTCTTCCGCCTGCAGTACCCATCGCATGAGAACTATAAGAGTTGCCCATCCCTGCATCTACCCATTGATACAGGGTGTCCAGAACATTCACTTCGTACCAGGAGATTTTCAACATGGCCTCGTCAATCAGCGCCAGGTTCACATGTGCCGCCACTGGGTTGCCGTCTTCATCCTTTGCGGTGATGCTTACATTTACAGTGTCACTTGGGCGATAGGCCTCCTTGTCGGCCTCCATCTGGATATCCAGCTTTACTTCGTCGGTGTCATAGCGTATACCCTTGCTACCGGCATTGATATAGCCTTTTCCGTTGAAGTATACGGCTGTGACATAAAAGTTTGGAACCATATTCTTCGTAAATTTTGTTTTGTATTCTGCGCTGGAAGCAACCTGATATTTGAGAATTCCCTTTTGTGCTTCAACATACAGCACAGATTTTGGGGATGCGATCTTCTGTTCGTTGTTTTTCAGCGTGAGAGTGACTTCCTCGTCCAACCGGTATTTCTCTTTATCTGTTTCAAGATGATACCAGTCATATTGGGTATCAGGGTATTTCACACGATAGCTTGACAGATAAACACTGCTGTTCATCACCCTCTTGTTGTTGTCATTCCAGATCAATTCGGCGGTGTACCAGCCTCCGCTGGGGGTTTTCAGGTTAAATACTTCGCTGGCGATTCCTTTTTCGTTTGTGCGGAAGGCGAAGGTTTGAACGGTTTCCCGCCGCTCTTCATAGCTGTATACCTTTCGGACAACCTTATTAATATAATCGTATTCTTCGCCCTGCTCGATTTTTTCATAATAGTGATAAACAATGGTTCCTGCAATTTCCTTATATGCTGCGGGAGCTCCCAGGAAATCTGACCTGTCAGTATTGTCGGGTTTATTGATTCGGCTCAGGTCAATTTTATTCACCGTGGCCTTCAGGGTGGTTTTCCCCTTATCATCAGTGTTTGCTTCAAAGGCAGCGTGAATGTCATTAATAAACACACGCGCGTAGGCATTGCTGTAAATTTCTCCGCTTTCCGGCAGGGAGGCATTGGCGTTGATGTATAAATGTTGCTCGCCCTGTGCCTTTTGATCGGTGGTTTGCGCCGTAAAGGGAACAACAAGCTTGCCATTCGCGCCGGTCTTAACGGTATTGTAGGCTTCCTGCAAGGGGTAGCCGCCGATATTATAGGATACGTCCAAAGCAGGGAGGGGGGTTCCTTCAAAGAAAGCCGGGATGATGGTGAAGTTCACGGTTTCACCCAGGAATATGGCTTCCTTATCCTTCTCAATGCTCATCTTGTAGGCCGGTTTCACGTAATTTTCAACGGTGATGTAATGGTTGTTGACCACCTGACCATCGGCTTTTATGATGATGTTGTAACCGCCGGGAGAAAGCTTCGGCAGTTGGAAACTGCTATCAAAGAAACCGTTTTCAACGGGCACGTCGATTGTGACCAGAGGCTTTTGAATGGACGGAAGATAAAAACTGAGGAATCTGGCCTCGGGAATGCCCCAATACCCGCCCTGGGCGATTTCCACCGTAACTTTTTTCGGGGATGTGCCATATCCGCGCTTCTGCAGGAAACCCCAGAACACAACAGGATCATCCGGCTTATACAGGTTTCTGTCTGTCTGGAAGTAACGCCAGTAGTCTTCATAGGCATAGACATCATTTCCATAGGTTCTGTATTTGTAGTTCAGCAGAATCAGTTCATTGCTTTCGCTGCGAACGATATAGTACTCCAGCTTATCGCTTTGCGGATCTGCCGGCACAGTGTCAAAGGTGACGGTACCGTATGCATCGGCTGTATAGTTTTTGCTGTTGCTTGCATCATAAACCGTCGCGGAGCTTTCGGCTTTTCCGGTTTTCAGGTTGTTCACCCAGAAAAGAGTTTTTGTGCTGCTTGCCGTAAAGTAAGCAGCCAGGTCGGTGGATTGAACCAGAACCTGTGCGGTTAAGTCGTTATAAGTGCTTTCAATCAGATAGAAACCGTTATTCAGCTCTTCAGGCAAAGCAAGGTATTTCTGCTGCCATTTTGTCATATCGAAGGTTTGCTCGAAAGAGGAAACAGTGGATAGCCCCTCTTTGGAGATCAGATTGTTCTGCTGGCTGTAATATGCCCAGGAGGGTGTTTCGTATTTGGATTGCAGTGTTTTCAGGAAATCATGAATATTCTTAAATTGATATACGGTTGTTTTAACAACCGCTTCGGTATCCTGGTAGTTTGCAGAATAAACACCGATGGGGATCACAGGCGCTTCACCGGTGCCAAATTCCATCAGCATGCTCTGAAAATACAGGCTGCCCTTCTGTTCAGTACGCCCGTCCTGCTCGGGTTCGGTTTCGAAGGAAAACACATAGTCCTCGTGAAGCTTCAGGTCGGTTCCCTTCAGCCCAAGCCCGTTTCGAACAGTGACCGTATACAGGGTGCC
>JAAYJG010000059.1 GCA_012523055.1 Ruminiclostridium sp.
CCTATAAGCTGGAAGAACTCTTACTTGTCAGTAAAAGCTACAAATTGGAATACCCTCAGGAAATGTTCATAGGGAGGAGAAAAGAGATTGTTGTAAATGAACTGCCTGGCGGGTTCCGTAATTATCAATGTCGGGTGGAATGTGAACGAAATGGCGTTATAGAAACAGAAGAAATGACCGTATATGGTAAGGGTGCAGGAATCGCTAACCTAACCATCCATGTCATGGAAAAAAACCAATGGAAAATTATTGAGAACATAAGTATTAGAGTAATTAATATGACATTAATTTCTGAGCTTTCACTCTTTCCCAAAAACATGTTTTTATCAACAGGAATGGAAAAAAAGTTTCAGCTTATGTACAAGCCTGATAATGCTGAAAATACAAACGAAATACAGTGGACTGTCAGCAACCCGGAAGTAGCAACTGTAATGCAGGATGGAACAGTATCCGGGAATACACCGGGAAGATGCGAAATTACGGCATTTACAGAGGAAGCATCATGCTCGGTACAAGTAGAGGTTCAACCAAGTATAAATGATATTATCCTGCCTGCAGGCTTTTTATCATTAAGTATAGGAGAGAAAGCATCATTTAAATATACTTTAGTGCCAGAGAACTGTTATGAGAGAGAACTGGTCAAAGTCTTCAATAGCAACGCGCATGCTATTGATTTCAGTGGAGGTTACATTATTGCCAGGAACCAAGGAACATCAACTTTATCAATATATACACCAAATGACAGAATAAAACGAACATGCGTGGTAGAAGTGAAAAAAAAGGGGCTGTTTGGGTAGTTACGTTAAAGAAAAATGACAAAGGGATAACAGGGTGAAGAGATGGAACTATGCGGTTCACGATATTATTACAGCTTACTGAATGAGAACAATAAAAAAGTGTATGAAGAAATATGCAAAGCAATTCTGATGAAAAAAACATTGATTCCCATTAAGGGGTTGAGTTTGGATGGCAGGAACTATGGTTCAATTATGGTTGCTGTGAATTGTGATAATCCGCAGTTCTATTATGTGAACTTTAATCAATGTCGGGTATATCTGTCGTTATTTGGTTCTTCAATAGACATTAAGTATTATTATACTTCTTCAAAAATACTCGAGCTTAACAAGCAAATCGCAGAGAGTGTTCAGCAAATATTAAGTGCCGAAATTAATGAGCACCAATCGGATTATGATAAAGTTTTACGTATTCATGACATATTGAAGTTTATGGCAGTATATGACCATGCTGCTATAACTTGTAGAAATGCCGCTAGTGGAGAAGCACATACAATCGTAGGATTGTTTATTAACAATAAATGTGTATGTGAAGGATACGCGAAAGCAATGCAGTTAATGTGTACAATGGCAGGGGTAGAATCGATACTGATTAACGGTAACGCCAGGTCTGACATTGCCAGTGGCCCACACGCATGGAACATGGTTAAAATAAATGGCAATTACCACCATGTAGATGTTACATGGGATAGTCAATACGCAAAAGATCAGACATTGTCATGCTATGGCTACCTGAATCTGTCGGATAGAACCATTGAAAAAGATCATACATGGGATCGGAACATGTACCCCAAATGCGATATAGAGCCTTATAACTATTTTAAAATGAACTCCGCCCTTATTAGTTCAAAGGTAGAACTGGAAAGATTCTTATGTGAAAATATTACAAATGAAGAAGAACATGTGTCCTTCAAGATAATGGAGACAAACTCATTTAAGGATCCTGGAATACATGCATTTGAAACAATTATTCCGAATGTTTCCGCCAGATGCAAAAATTTGCGGGTGAACCAATATTTGTTAGCCTGTATGGAAAAGCAAAACGCATATGCTTTACACCTAAGTTACAGATAGAATGTATATTCTAAAAGGGTCATCGGTTACCATCGCAGATCACAAAAGTTAGGCAGGTGAGGTATTATGTCAGAGCTAAACAATAACGAGATAAAAGGTGAAACGACGGAAATTCAAGGTTCGTCGTATGAAGGCGGGGAGGCTGCTGCTGTAACTCAAAGTGATGCTATGGAAGAAGGCTCAAATATTGGGTTTGATGAAAGTGAAAGTGATAATCAAGAAGAGGATGGTTCTGAAACCAATATAGATGATGAAGATGGTGACGGAAATATAAGTGATGAAGAAAACCCGGAAAATAGAAGGGGTTTCATTAACGATGAAAACCAAGAGAATGAAGTAAATGAAAACAGCGATAATGAGCACATAGAGGGTGAAGAAGCAAACCCCGAGGGAGATAGTTCGGAAGATGAAGAAGCTCCTGAAGAAGAGAATCCGGGTGTTGAAGACGAAGATACTGAAGGCGAAGCAGAGGATACTGCCAGTGAAGACCAAAACTCTGGTAATGAAGTTGTGAGTTCCGAGGAGCAAGCAGAGAACCTTGAAGATGAAAGCCAAGATATAGAGGGTGAAGAAGCAAACTCCGAGGAAGAAAAGCCGGAGGGTGAAGATGCAAACCCCGAGGGAGATAGTTCGGAAGATGAAGAAGCTCCTGAAGAAGAGAATCCGGATGTTGAAGACGAGGGCCCTGAAAACGAAGCAGAAGATTCTGCAAGTGAAGATAAAGAGGAGAAAGGAAAAGCTGAAGTTCAAAAGAAGCTGGATAATGGGGAAGAAGAGTCTGAAAGTGATGACAAGAGACCATTAGATGAATTGGATATACCTGAAAAGAATAATGAAAGAGATCTACTTGAACTTACAGAACAAGTAACAAGAATGACAAAACCATACCATGACAAAGCAGGTGAAGTCGCAAAAAAGTCTCCCGACTTAAAGACGTATAGAGACCATAGAGAAGAGCATGTAATGCAAGTAGCGGAAAAATCTCAAATGACTGCAGATGCATTCGAGAAAGTGGCACAAGACCATCCATCATATTCAGACAGTATAGATAGAAAGGAATTACAGGTTGCAGCATTGTTTCATGATACTGGAATGGATGGAGGATATAACGCTGATCCTGATAATGGTAATGGCATAAGAAAGGAGCATTCTTTGAATTCTGCCATACATGTTTTAGAGAACCGTGAGAGCATTGAGGAACTGGGGGTTAACCCCAATTTAGTCGCAGTTGATTGCATGGCCCATAGCAAGAGTTGCTCTGGAATTAGCGACTTGACAGATAAGATACAGTGGACCGAGTGTCTGGATAAAATAGATGCTGCAGTTGATGAATATAATAAAGCACATCCAGATAAACATATTACTTTCGATAAGTCAGCACTAACAAATGGTGAATACCATATGGAAGACAGAGAGGTTGAAGATAAAGCTACTGGAAAAGTTGAAATTGAAAGTAAAAAGGTCTATGAATTTAATGAACAACAGCTCGGAAAAAGTGCTTCGACAGCAGCTGCATTGCGAATTAGTGATGCAAACAGGGATGCACCTGAGAACCCGAAAACTCAAGCAGGAGAAGATATTACTGTAGATCCTGTTAGTTTTAAAAAAAATGCTGTAAACTGGGAAGATGAGATATCTGAGGTTAGGGTGCAGATTTCTGGAGAGTTGTTAGATAATAAAAATGATCCAGGTGGTTTTGGGAGAATGTATAGTGTGGGGGAAGGAAATCTTTCATCTTTGAACTGTGCATATGATGAAACAAGAGGACAGCTAACAGAAACATTTACAGTGAAAGATGGTTCATCCTTTCCAAAATGTACTCAAAATTGTATTAAAGAAAGGTTCAAAGAGTTTGAAACAATTTCAGGAATTGACTATTCACCTGTTATAGAATTTGAAGGTTCATATTCAACAGAAATGAGAGCAGATATTGAAAAGACCTATAACGAGTTCAAAGACATTGCTCTTGATAGATACGGTATTAATATACAACTTTCTTTTAAGGAGGATGAAGATGGAGGTAATTAATAAGGCCAGAGAATGTGGAGAAAGGATTATAACAGATTACAGATTGGATGGCTTCTACGGTAATTTTAGCGGCCTTAAATTATGTTACATTACCAGTAGATTAGATGCGTACTTTGTGAGGAAAATACAGATATTTGAAGACGGTGATTTAGGTGAACCCAAAAGAGAGTTTACTTTACAAAGCATCGAAAATTTGGATTTGTTTATAGAGAAATTTAAAGATTTGCAAATCGATTATTGCTATATTGTAGGTGAATATCAGGGTATTCGTTTTGCAGTGACAATTTTGTTTAGTGTTAGACTTATTCGGGTCACATACGATAAAAATTTTGAACTCAACACAGACTCAATAATGAAGGATTTAGAAAAAACTCTGTTGCTTCAACAGGAAACTGAAGGATCACATGCTGTAACAACAGGTGATACAGAAGATATACAACCAGAGGGTGATTCAGAGGTATTGGTTATAAAAGAAGCAGTAGTCAAATCAAATGAAAGCGATACGATTTACGGAAAAATCATTGAGAACCAAAAACAAGAAAGCGAGGAGTTAAACATTAATTCAGAGATATTTATTGAAATCGAACGTAAACTCGATGCGCTTCAATCATCCTTCGACGAAAGCATCAAATACGATAAATACAAGGATGAACTGTTTGATAATCTCCATAAAGAACTTACTAAATATAAAAATAGTTATTTTGACAAGGCAGTTGATACCATGGCCATGGACATCATTCGACTGATTGATACTACGAAAAAAACAGCTGATTTATACCAGTCAAAGGAGTATTCAGAAGACAATTACAAGCGAATTTTAAGTTTATTTGAAGGCATGGTAGAGGATCTTCAGGATGTACTTTATCGTCAAAACATCGAATCGTATTCGGTACCAGGGAACGAAGTGGATGTCAGGCAGCAGAAGATCATTTCAACACAGGAGACCACTGATGAAAGCCTTCACAACAAGGTTGCAACAAGATTGGCGGTAGGTTATGAGAAAAATGGCAGTGTGTTAAGACCTGAAAGGGTTTCAATTTATAAATTTACAAAAAACGGAGGGAGTAATTAGTATGTCAAAGGTATTTGGAATTGATTTAGGGACAACTTATTCATGTATCGCTTATATGGATGAAAACAACAAGCCTGTGGTACTTAAAAACGCGGAGGGAGAATTAACTACGCCATCCGTCGTATTCTTTGAAACAGTGAATGATGTCACAGTCGGCAGCAGTGCCAAAGAAAGTTCCAAGATGTATCCCAATCAGGTGGCATCCTTTGTCAAACGTTCAATTGGACAACCCGGATTCAGTTTAAATATAAATGGTGTGAATATGGCACCAGAAGAGATTTCATCCTATATTTTGAAGAAAGTAGTCAACGATGCAATGGATACTCTTCGCCAGGAAGGAAAACTTGATGCTGATGAGATCATCAATAATGTTGTCATTACCTGCCCTGCTTATTTTGGCGTTAATGAAAGAAATGCAACACAGGTTGCCGGTGAAATAGCAGGTCTAAATGTGCTTCAAATCATTAATGAGCCTACGGCGGCAGCCATTACATATGGTGTTATGGATAGCTCTGTTGAAAAAACAGTGCTGGTATATGACTTAGGTGGTGGAACATTCGACGTAACAATGATACACATTCAGCCTGGCCAAATCAGAGTCATCTGCACGGGTGGCGACCACAACCTTGGGGGCAAGGACTGGGATGACCGCATTATCATGTATTTGGCCGAGGAATTCCAGTGCCAAACAGGAATATCTGACAGCATTTTGGATGATCCTGAAACTCTGCAGGAACTGTTGCTATCTGCAGAACGAGCAAAGAAAATGTTAAGTTCAAAGGAAAAAGCACCGGTTACCATTAACCATATGGGAGAACGTGCAAGAGTGGAACTGACAAGAGAAAAGTTTGATGATTTAACTGCAGACCTAGCTGTGAGAACGATCAGTTTAATGAATGAAATGTTTGGTGAGGCCTGGA
>JAAYJG010000484.1 GCA_012523055.1 Ruminiclostridium sp.
AATCAAATAAATATACCTCACTTATTCATTTACGAGCTGTTCAGCGTTATCCACCGGCTATGCTCAAGCCTTTCATAAACAACTGAAATCCCTCATGTTTAACGTTGGTAACAGTAGAAGATCCTGCGGTAATATATTGAATATATCATAAAATGATGTGAAAGTAAACAAACGCTCAAAGCGTGGTAAACGATGGTTACTGTTCACACATAAGCAGGTGCGGCCTGCTGAACGCGGTGAAGGATCTGGCGTTACTCCAGACAAGATCCTTCGCTGCGCTCAGGATAAAACACATACCTCTGTGGGAACTTATGAACTTATTAAAACGGGGTGAACAAAAACAAACGCTGCAAGAACTGATGGTTATTGCTTTGACATGCATTCCCGATATGTCGCTTAACGGCTGGATAAAATGCTGTGCATGTATGCGGCAATTGCATACCATTGCTTGCACAATTAATTTCAACGTTATACAATTGAAGAAGAAAACATCCAACAGCAGTGAACGATTGATGATCATTTCCCGAGGTGGAAAAGGATGTATAAAGTTTTTTTGGTGGATGATGAGCCATCTGTAACGGAAGGGCTGAAAATAATGATTCCCTGGAAGGATTTTGATTTTGAGCTTTGTGGGGAAGCTTCCAATGCAAGGGATGCCCTTGAAAAAATTGAAGAACTTCGGCCGCACTTGGTTATCACGGATATACGTATGCCCCAAAAAAACGGTCTGGAACTCATTCAGGAAATACGCAAGCTTGGTCTTGCCGTAGAATTTATTATCCTAAGCGGCTTTTCCGAGTTCTCCTATGCCCAGCAGGCGATTAGAAGCCAGGTATTCCACTATTTATTAAAGCCATTGGACAAGGATGAATTCTCGGCTGTTCTTTTAAAGGTAAAGAACAGACTGGACCAATTATTTCTTACAGAATACGGTTTTACGCAGGATGAAGTTAACATATTCAAGAAAAAGGAACGATCATCGGAAACAGCGAAAGATGATATTAGCGACGAGAACCCTGGTGCCTGGTGGAAACCGCTCAGAGAAAACTTTGACGAGGAATTGACACAAGCAATAAAGCTGATGAATCCTCAGGATGCCAGAAAGCTGCTCAATGAATTGTTTTCATTTTTCAAAACCAGGAATATTGCCATTGAAGAAGCGCATGTGATGGTGAACAGCTGTATCTACCACATTCTGCGCATTGCATATGAGAGAAATATCCGGTTGAACAACATTCTGTTGGTCAATGGAAACAGAAGGTTAAGCTTAATTGCTTTGAAGAAAAACATTACGGACATTCTGGAAAAAACCATTAGCCTGATGCGGGAGGACAGACGCAAGAACTCAAGAAGCTACCTATATAATGTTAAAGAGCATATAGACAGCAACTTTGACAAGGAATTAACCGTAGCAAATCTTGCCGAGAGAGAGTTTCTCGATGCCGGGTACCTGGGAGAAGCCTTCATCAGGCAGTTCGGATGCAGTATTAACGAATACCAGCACCGTCTCAGGATTGAAAAAGCCATCGATCTTATAAATAATTCACAGATGAAGTTGAGCGATATTGCTACGGTTGTAGGTTATAATAACTATAATAACTTTTTTACCCACTTTGAAAAGATTATACATAAAAAGCCCACCGATTTACAACGGGGACAGGTTCCTTTGTAAAAGTTATGTCTACTATTACCAGCCGGAGAGCGAGGCCAAGATCTCGTGGTCAAATTAGACCAAGGTACCTGTCCCCTCTGGTTCGACGCGGAGAATGATTTCTGTTCCGCAGCCCGGTGCGCTGTTTATTGTAAAGCAAAAGCGCTGATCATAATGCATGAGCATGCGGCGGTAAACATTTCGTATTCCCACACCGCTTCCCGATTCATTCAGGGTTTCCGCCCCGGTTATTTTAGGACTTGGATCTTTCACTCTGTTCAAAATGGCTTCAACCTGTTCCTTGTCCATACCTGTTCCGTTGTCCTTCACCGAGATGACCAATGCACCGTTGTCAATTACAGCTTTCAGCAGCAGTTTACGGTTGTCATCCATCGATGACTGAAGGCCGTGCTTGCACGCATTCTCCACGATAGGCTGAATGCTCATTTTAGGGATGAGCAGCTTTGAATCCCGCACCTCGGGTTCGATTTGAATTTCATATTGGAATTTTCCTCCGAACCTGAATTTTTCAATAGCGAGATACTTATCGATAAAGTCGAACTCCTCGGAAACCGTAACGAAATCACTTCCTGTGATCAGCAGCCTTTTCAAAAGCTTGGAAAGGCTTGATATGACAGAAGAGAGCTCGGTATATCCGTTTTTTACACAAAACACCAAAATTGCATTGAGCGTATTAAACAGAAAATGCGGATCGACCTGCGCCTGCAGGTACTTATACTGAGCACGGATGTTTTCCACTTCAATGCTCTTTTTCTGCATGTCCAGCTTATACACCACATTAATCAGCTCATTGATGTCGGCGATCATCTTATTAAAGGACATGATCAGCCACCCGATTTCATCCTGCCCGGGCTTATCAAGCAGCAGCGGCTCAAAGTTATCCTCGCGCACTTTTTTCATATGATCGGATAAGGCCGACAGGCGATACCGCATGGAATTGAGCACCGACCAGATCAAGAAGACGGAAAAAGCCGCGAGCGAAAGGGTTATCAGCAGAATATACGCAAGCACGATGATCTGCCTTTGATAGATCTGGTTTTTGGCATATACCCCATAAATATGCCACCCACTGAAATAATGTTCGGGGCCGATTTCCTTCTGAAGAATATAGTATTTGTTCTCGGAAGGCAGCTCAAGAACAGGGGTTCCCTCGGTAGCCGGGTATCGGGTTCCCCAGAAAATTTTATCACCGTTATAAGTCAGATAGGTATCGGTACTTAAGTCTTGCTGGTTTAATCCGGTAATAATTCGGTCCATTCTTAACTCGATCAGCAGGTAATTCACTTTATTGTTCAGAAAGTCCCGTGTCTGAATCTTACGGATTACAGTCAACCTGTTAGGGTAGGGAGTAATGGCAATGGAGGTCGAGCCTGGATAAACCACGATATCGGAATCGCTTTGCGAAGCCATCCCGTACCATTCGCTGCTGCGGGTGGTATTATCCAGAACTCTGAAATAATCGGTATTCAAAAAGTGGGGATCATCGATATATAGTGTTATTGAAGCTATATCCGGGTTACTGACCAGATACATTTCAAAACGGTTCCTAAGATACGTCCAATACAGCTCATAATGTTCTGCCGGGGTCGTGAAGCTTTTGGACAAATCCTCGCGGATGGATTGATCCGCGTTCACCTGGTTTGCAATGTTAATGGCAGTCTGCGTAAGAAGCTGGAAATCTCCTGCAGTTTCTTCAAAGGTCTGATCCAGATAATTGGTGGTATTCAGTCTGATCTCATGGGATGTGAAAGCCCACCAGACTATGGCGCCGACAATAACAGGCAGGCAGATGCCCAGAATGTATACCAGAATAAATCTGCGGCGTATGCTGATATTATCCAATGAAAGCAGTAATTTTCTCATATTATCTCCAATATATACAGGTATATACAGGCAGAAACCTTCCGGTTTATCATCCGTAACTGACGAATTTTCAAGTGATGCTTCCGGAATGCGGGTCTGTGTCAGAATGTCAGCTATATTTCTTTTTGTATTCCGATGGCAGAACCCCGGTAAACTCCTTAAACTTCCTGGTGAAATAGCCATAATCGGAATAGCCGGCCTCATCGCATACCGTCGTTACTTTGATATCTTCCGTGGCAAAAAGCGTTTTGGCATATTCAATGCGAAGGTAATTAATATAATCATTAAATTTATATCCGGTTTTTTTCTTGATGGTCTTACTGATAATCATCACCGGAATTGAAAAGTATGCGCCGATACCCTGAATACTGATATTTTTCCTTCGGCTGTTTGCTTTGATATATTCAATAATTTCATTTTCCAGCATAACAATGGGTTTATCATGATTACTGTTCAGCTTCTTAAAAACATGTGTGCACATGGCAAGAACCAAATTTTTGCAATTCGGGCTGCGTACACTGATGGAATTTATAAAATCCAGAAGAGCGGTACCCACTTCAATGCCATATACAGAAGCTGTTTTACGCACGACATCCGCCAACCTGTATAAACAAACGGAAGAAAAACTTCCCTGCCCGACGTTTTGGTTCAAATTGGTGAAAAAATCTTCCACCGCTAAATTCACCAATTTTTCATCATTCCCCTGTATTGCAGATGCTATCTGGTCATAAGCCTGTTCAGGGAGCACAGCCTGCAATTTGGTTTCATCAAGAAAGTCTGGGGAAGCCTCAAAGGTTTCATAACATATGACCTTGTTTTCCGGATGCAGCATACACCAGGTTTGCAGCTGATCTATCTGCCTGTCGCAGTATGATATGCCTTCAGGCAGGCCGGGACTTCCAACTGCGCTGATTAACGCCCATGATGATTGAAGCGCAGTGCTTTCCCTGGTTGATTGTCTGAAATGATGAACAAACCTTTCGGCCAGTATTTTATAAGAAGGAAAATGCTGCATCCCCTCATGCAATAAAGCGATATAAATTCCGTTACCGTTATAGAAAACACAGTTTTCATTTTCAATACCGGTGACCGTCAGAAGCAGATCATATGCATCGGAAGTGTTAATCGTTCCACGATCGTTATCAGGGGTGGTGATATATCGAATCATTCGTATATTCGCATTTTCCGGCAGACCAAAAATGAACTTTGCCTTGCGTATCAGTTTGTCACTGTGCTTACCGCCGATGAAATCGTTATATATTTGGTTTGCTGCATATCGCAGCATCTCAAGATGCTCGAGGTTGCTTTTTCTGTTGTTTTCGATCATTTCGGTAACACGGCCCAATTCCGTAGACAACTCATCCGAATCCAACGGTTTTGTCAAATACCCGATGGCACCAAGCTCCAGAGCTTTACGAGCATAGGAAAAATCGTTGTAGCCGCTCAGCATTAGAAATTTGGGGATAGGATTTAACCCGGCATTTATTTTTTCAATCAATTCCAGACCGGTTAATCCCGGCATGCGTATATCACAGATGATAAGATCGGGCTTTATCTCACGGATCATTGGGTACGCTGAAATGCCGTCGGAGGCCTCACCGGCTATCTCATAACCTTCCTTATTCCAATCAACGAACAGACGCAGGCCTTCGAGCACGGACGGCTCATCGTCCACGATTATTACCTTCAGCATTTGATTCCCCTTAAAAATGTCCAATGTTTAACCTGAATTTGATAATTTACTTTTAACCAGGCCTCCAATATACTGAGATTATACAATAAGCAGGTATATGAGTCAATTTTACTCGCAAGAGGACTACTGGAAACTGTATGTAATTGCGTCTGATTTACTATGCCTGCAAATTAGAAAAGGGAGGATTATATGAAAAGGTTTGCATCTCTCATCCTGATCGTAGTTCTTGTTCTTACAATGACTGCGTGCGGAACAAAGACGCCATCGACCTCGACAGAACCGACACAGGCTTCCTCGGCGACGACGCCTGGGACACCGGTAGAAACCGGACTTCCTGTTCTTTCATCGGCTAACCCGGTTGAACTGAGCGTATGGCTTACAACAAACTACGCAGCACCTGCAGCTGACAACAAGATCACCAAGATCCTGAAGGAAAAGATGGGTGTTACACTCAGCTACGAAATCATCACCCCGGATAACGCTGAACAAAAAATCGGTGTTATGCTTGCCGGTGGCGAGTATCCCGACCTTCTCGGCACAACGGATTTGAACACCCGCTTCCTGATGGGCGGCGCTCTGATTCCGCTCGATGAATATCTGAACGAAGACAAGGCCGATCTTCTTTACGAACACGTAAAACCTTACTGGAACCGTTTTGCAACGGATGCCGGAGATGGTGAGAAGAAGATCTATATCCTGCCGAACTATAATCGTTATTATGGTGAAATCACAGGCGGAACCAACTACGGTGCTTCCGGCTTCTGGATTCAGAAGGCCGTTCTTGCAGATGCTGGATATCCGAACCTGGATAACATGACCCTTGAAAGATACTTCCAATTGATCGATGATTACATGAAGAAGAATCCGACAATCGATGGACAACCCACTATCGGCTTTGAAGTTCTGGCTGCAACCGGAAGAGAATGGGGCATGACAAACCCGCCTCAGTATCTCGCAGGACATCCGAACAACGGTGGCGTTATTGTTGAAAACAATAAGGCTTCCATCTTTGCTGACAAAGATATTGCCAAGACATGGTACAAATTCCTGAATGCTATGAACGCAAAGGGCCTGGTTGACAGGGAATCCTTCACACAGACATTGGATCAGTATCTTGCCAAGCTTGCTACAGGCCGTGTACTCGGTATGTACGACCAACGCTGGGACTTCGGCAATGCGAACGACGCTCTTGTATCCCAGGGTAAGGACGAACGCACATGGGTTTCCACAATGCCTGTATACGAAGGCAAAGAACCTTACTATGCAGATCGTGATGTTATGAACATCAACCAGGGCTTCGGTGTATCCGTGTCCTGTGACAAACCGGAAATCGCTGTTTCCTTCCTGAACACACTGTTGCAGGAAGAATGGCAGAAGCTGCTGCAATGGGGTGTTGAAGGCGAAGACTACATGGTTGACGCCAATGGCAGATATTACAGGACCCGGGAACAGCGTGACCAGTCCAAGGATTTGGTTTGGAGAGCCTCCAACCAGCTTGAAGCGCTCCGCGACCTTGCACCGAAACATCAGGGCACATACTCTGACGGCAATGCATTTGGTCCTGGCGATCAACCCGAGGAATTCTTCGCAACATTGAACAAGTATGATCAGGATTTCCTGACCGCATACAACAAGAAGACCTGGAGAGACTTCCTGAACATGCCTCCTGACAACCCGGTATACTATCCCTGCTGGAACATCAATCTGATCGACGGCAGCGATGCTCAGATGGCTAACCAACAGCTGACCGATACTTCCCTGCAATACCTGCCGAAAGCTATCATGGCAGACCCGAGCGAATTCGAAGCAATCTGGGTTGAATATATAGCTGCTATCGGAAAAATTGACGTAAAAGCATTGGAAGACAAAATTAATGAAGGTATCCAGGAAAGAATTGCAAACTGGGGTAACTAAACTTTGATTCCGAAAAAAAGGGGATGAAAATCCCCTTTTTTTAACGAGTCGTTATCAGGGAGCGCTCCAGTGCTGGGGTTAATATTCCTGGGGGGCGTTCCAGTTGGTGCGCTCCTCTGGTACACTCCCGATATGCTGGTTTTTGCTTCGTAAAACCCCTTATTTTAGAAAGTCCGGAGGTAAACCATGACAACCAAAACACCTGCTCCTCCCAAATTGCATGGGAAATTCTGGGGCACCATTTTGTCACAGCGTGAGCTGGTCTTCATGAGCGTACCCATCCTGCTGTACAAGATATTGTTCTCATACGTGCCGATAACCGGCTGGACAATGGCTTTTCAAAATTTCAAGCCTGCCATCCGGAATGTATGGGATCAGAAATGGGTCGGTCTTGATAATTTTGTAAAGCTTTTTACTGGCATTAATGGGGAGCGCTTTATCAGAGACATTCGTAATACACTGATGCAAAGCCTTCTTACCCTTCTTATCGGATATCTTGGTTCGATCATCCTCGCTTTGCTGATGAATGAAGTGAAAAACAGCACGTTGAAACGCATTGTTCAGAACATTACCTATATGCCGCATTTTCTGTCCTGGATCATCGTTGCCGGGCTGGTTTCCACGATGCTTTCGGTACCATCCAGCGGTGGTATCATCAATGATGTACTGATGCGGCTGCATATTATTAAAGAACCAATTATGTTTTTGGCAGAACCGAAATACTTCTGGGGAATCGTTGCCGGGTCAAACCTTTGGAAGGAATTAGGCTGGAATACTATTATATATCTTGCTGCGATGACATCTATTAGTCCGTCATTGTATGAAGCGGCAGTAATGGACGGTGCAAACCGTTATCAGAAGATGTGGCACATCACTCTTCCAGGAATCAAGTCTACGATCGTTGTGCTGCTGATCATGAGTATCGGATATCTCCTCGAGGCTGGTTTTGAAATTCAATACTTCCTCGGAAACGGACTTGTTGTTGAAAGATCTGAAACCATTGATATATTTGTTTTACGATACGGCATCCAAATGGGTAATTACTCTTTGGCAACGGTTGCCGGTATTTTCAAAACGATTGTCAGTATTATTCTAATATCGTTATCCAATTTTATTTCCGGCCGTCTCGGCGAAGAAAAACTGATATAGGGGGTGAACAGAATGGGTCCAAATGATAACAAAAAAAGGCTCGATGTTGAAAACATTTTATTCAATACCTTTAATACGACCTTTCTGATAGCCCTTTGTGTGGTGATGGTCTACCCGATGATCAACACACTGGCCATATCGTTCAATGACGGTATGGATACAGTAAGGGGCGGAATATACCTATGGCCAAGAATATTCTCACTGCAGAACTACCGTGTCGTACTGAAAATGGACACAATTTACAGCGCCTTTTTCATGAGCGTTTCAAAAACCATTGTGATTGTGGTGACGAACCTGTTTTTCACCTCCATGCTGGCTTATACCTTAAGCCGCAGGGAGTATGTATTAAGAAAGATCATTACAGTGATATTTGTTCTGACGATGTACTTTAACGCCGGTTTGATACCGAACTATTTACTGATTAAAAACCTTGGCATGATCAATACGTTTGCCGTATATTGGGTTCCGAATATTATCAGTACTTTCAACCTCATTGTCATTCGTACCTATATCCGGTCCATCCCCGAAAGCTTTATTGAATCGGCAAAAATTGATGGTGCCCGGGAATTCCGTATATTCTGGCAGATCATCATGCCTCTTTGTATTCCGACACTTGCCACGATTGCGCTTTTTGTCGCTGTCGGATCATGGAACTCGTGGTTTGACACATTCCTGTACAATTCAGGAAAACAGGAGCTTTCAACGCTGCAGTATGAACTGCAGAAGCTGCTGGCCAGCGCGATGAACGCAGGCAACCGAACCCCCGGCGGTGCCGGAGCCAATTCGGCGGCAGCCTCGGGGGCAAGCAGTGTCGCAACGCCACAGTCCATCCGGGCTGCAATCACAGCCGTAACCGCAGTGCCTATCCTGATCATTTACCCATTCCTGCAAAGGTACTTTGTAAACGGTCTGGCTATTGGCGGGGTGAAGGAGTAACAAGGAAGGTTTGTTTTTTCCTGAAGTGTGGTAGTTGCGGCAACAATGAGATATTTATAGAGAATGGGGCTGAAAAATGTTTTTAGCCCTTTTCTACTTCGGCAATAGAGGTCGCGGTTTTAGGAGAAATAATAATGCGCCTTGCCTTGACCCATACCATTAATAACCGCTTCAGCAAAGTCTTTCAAGCGGCTTGTACCACCATTTTTACTTATTTAGCGATTTACTTTCCGATGATTTCTCTTTATACTAATGATATAGCCAAAATGGGATTGTTTGCTTTCCTTCGGTGAAACCGCCCTATTTTTCCGTTGGTTCAGATGCGGACAAACATTTTGGTTTTCATGTTCTATTATTTATGGAGGTGAATTTATCTTGGGTAGAAAAAGTTGGAAAAAGGCTGTAGCATTACTGACACTGGTTGCATTGGTAATCATGTACATGCCTGTCAACAGTGCGGGAACTGAGACTGTTTATCATGAAACGTTTGCAACGGGCAAAGGTTTGGCTATTCAATCCGGCGGTGCCAGCCTGAAGCAGGTGACTGACAAGGTCTTCGACGGAAATGATGACGGTGCCGCTCTGTATGTCAGCAACCGATCAAACAACTGGGATGCAGCTGATTTCAAAATCGCTGACATCGGGCTTGTCAACGGCAACACCTATACGATCACAATTAAGGGCTATGTTGACACTGATGTGAATGTACCTGCAGGAGCGCAAGCCTGGCTTCAGACTGTCAACAGCTATGGCTGGTGGGGCGGAGTGGATTTCGTTGCAGGCAAGGCTTTCACATTAACCGGTACATACAAGGTGGATACCAGCAAGGACACCAGTATCCGCGTACAAACCAACGACACCGGTGCTGCTGTTCCCTTCTACATTGGGGACATTGAAATTACCGGCGAACCTGCTGCGGAAGTTCCCGCTGAAAAGGTCACTGAAACTGAAGCAGAAGAAACAGAAGTATACCATGAAACCTTTGCCAGTGGTAAGGGTATTATTGTTCAATCGGGCGGTGCCAGTCTGTCACCGGTTACCGATAAGGTCTTTGACGGAAATGATGACGGGGCAGCTCTGTATATCAGCAACAGAACCAATAACTGGGACGCCGCCGATATAAAAATCGCCGATGCGGGCCTGGAAAACGGCAAGACCTATACCATCACCGTAAAAGGTTTTGTGGATGCCAATGCTTCCATCCCCACGGGTGCGCAGGCCTGGCTTCAAACAGTAAACAGCTATGGCTTCTGGGGAAGCGCCGACTTTAAAGCCGGAGAAGCTTTCACTTTAACGGGTGATTATACAGTAGATACCAGCAAGGATTCTGCCATTCGCATTCAATCCAACGAAGAGGGAAAGACAGTTCCTTTCTATGTTGGAGATATTGTCATCACAGGGCAGGCTTCATCAGCCGCTCCCGAGGAACCTGAAGTAAGCGACAGGGCACCTGCAGAGCCGTTCACAACCATCACCTTTGAAGACAATACTGCCAATGGTTTCGTTGCCAGGGGCGGCGTTGAAAAACTGACCGTGACCGACGAAGAAAACCATACCACCGGCGGGAAATATTCCCTCAAGGTTGAAGGCAGAGAAAAGGCCTGGCATGCTCCTTCGCTGCGTATTGAAAAATATGTGGACCAGGGCGCGGAATACAAAATTACCGCCTGGATCAAGCTTTTGGATCCCAACGCTTCTCAGGTGCAGCTTTCCACACAGGTTGGAGAAGGCACCAGCGCTAATTATGTCAATCTATCTCCTGCCAACATCACCAAAGACGACGGTTGGGTGAAGCTGGAAGGAACCTATCGCTACAGTAATGTCAGCAGTGAATATGTAACCATCTATGTTGAAAGCTCCAACAACGCCACCGCTTCCTTCTATATCGACGACATCTCAGTTGAAAGCACTGGCGCCGGGGCGATCACAATCCAAAAGGATTTGAAACCGATCAAAGATGTTTATGAGAATGATTTCCTGATTGGAACTGCCATTTCTGCAGAAGATCTCAGCGGCATCCGGTTTGATCTCTTAAAAATGCATCATAACTCCATTACCGCAGGCAACGCCATGAAGCCGGGCGAACTGCAGCGCGTAAAGGGCACTTTCACCTTCGAAGGCGCCGACAAGCTTGTTGACAAAGCGCTGGCAGAAGGCTTCAAGGTGCATGGGCATACCTTGCTGTGGCACCAGCAGTCTCCTGAATGGATGAACACCACCACCGATGCAGTAGGTAAAATCGTTGCTCTCAGCAGGGAAGAGGCTCTTGATAATTTAAGAACCCACATTACAACGGTCATGGAACACTTTGGCGACAGGGTGATTTCCTGGGATGTTGTCAATGAAGGCATGAACGACAACCCGAACAACCCGGCCGACTGGAAAAAGTCTCTGCGTCAAAGCCCATGGTATCAAGCTATCGGTGAAGACTATATCGAGCAGGCATTCCTGATAGCCAGGGAAGTACTGGACGCTCATCCCGACTGGGATATCACACTGTATTACAACGATTACAATGAAGACAATCAGAACAAAGCAACCGCCATTTATAACATGGTGAAGGAAATTAATGAGAACTATGCCAAAACCCATCCCGGCAAGCTCCTCATTGATGGCGTCGGCATGCAAGGCCACCACAACGCAAGAACCAATCCGGAAAATGTGAAGCTTTCTCTGGAAAAGTTTATTTCACTGGGTGTGGAAGTCAGCATTACCGAGCTTGACCTCCAATCCGGCAGTAATTACACGCTGACCGAGGAAGAGGCTGAATATCAGGCATATCTTTATGCCCAAATGTTCAAGACCTTCAAGGAAAACTCCGATCACATTGCCAGGATTACCATCTGGGGCATGGATGACGGAACAAGCTGGAGATCAGCTACCAACCCGTTGCTGTTCGATAAGAACCTGCAGGCGAAACTCGCATATTATGCGGTCATCGATCCCGACAAGGTTATTGCGGAATACAGCAAGGAAACCGTAGAAGCCAATGAATCCACCGCTCAATACGCCACACCTTTGGTGGATGGCAAAGCTGACGCAGTCTGGAATCAAGCCGCTGAAATGGAAATTAGCCGTTATCAGCTGGCATGGCAGGGTGCAAACGGTACAGCAAAAGCGCTTTGGGATGACAAGAACCTGTATGTTCTGATCCAGGTTAGTGATGCGCAGCTCGACAAGGCAAGCGCAAATGCCTGGGAACAGGATTCCATTGAAGTGTTTGTGGACGAAAACAATGAAAAGTCCAGCTTCTATCAGGAGGATGACGGTCAATTCAGGGTGAACTTTGAGAACACAACTTCCTTCAATCCGGCAGCCATTGCAGAAGGCTTTGAATCTGCAGTACAGGTTTCCGGAACAAATTACACCGTTGAGGTGAAGATTCCGTTCAGGACGATCACCCCGGCAAGCGATACCGTTATCGGCTTCGACGTTCAGATTAACGATGGCAAGGACGGCGCGCGCCAAAGCGTGGCGACCTGGAACGACGCTACAGGAAACGCTTACCAGGACACCTCCGTGATCGGAAATCTGAAGCTGGTCGACAAGGATACTACGAAAGAAGCAACACGCGGCGAAGCCACCATGATGATCCTGAAGGCATACGGTATCGAACCGCTTACAGACCTGAAGGATAATTTCGTAGATGCAGTCGGCGAAAATGCCGGGTATTATGCGAAGGCAAAAGCGATTAAACTTACAAACGGCATTGGTAACAACAAGTTTGGTGCGAACCTTGCGATGACCCGTGAAATGCTTTATACGATGATCTACAATATGGAGACCATCGAAGGAAAGCTGCTGAAAACCGATGCTTCCGCAAAGGAACTGTCTGCGTTCAGTGATTACAAGGAACTGGCAGGCTGGTCTGTTAAGGCTGTGAAGGCACTTGTTGAAGCAGGATTGATCAAGGGTGACAAGCTTGATCCAAAGGGAATTGTTACCACTGATGAAATCGAGAACCTGCTGAATGGCCTGAAATAGTGTTCAAACAGTAAAGGATGAACCAGGCTTAACAGATGGGTTTTATAAGGAAACCCACACAAGATAAACTGTAGTAACAATTAGTAAAAGGGACGTTGATCGTTATGCGATTGACGTCCCTTTTTACCCGTTTTTATTCCCCCTAATGTTTCCGACCATACTTGCACTTCATAAACGTTTCAGATATAATGGATAAAATTACAAAAAACAAGCCTTCTTGATTTATCTGTGATACAACCTGGTCATTGATGAAAAGGATAAGGCGGGTTCAACCAGGGGTTAAAATATACCCATAAAGAATCAGGGAAATAATGGGGGAGAGTTATCATGAAGATCCTAGGCATATCGGGCAGTCCGAGAAAAAACGGGAACACCGAAATACTTGTGGAACATGCGCTGAAACCATTCCAGGAGGCAGGATGGGAGATACAGCGGTTTTTCATGAGCGAGAAAACCATCAACCCATGCGTTGCCTGTGAATCCTGCCATAATACGGGTTCCTGCGTCATTATGGGGGACGACGGAGCTTCACTTTTGGAAGCATATCTGCAGTGTGATGCCGTCATTATAGGTTCACCTGCGTACTACAGGAATGTGACCGCACAGCTGAAGGCTTTGTTCGACAGAAGCTACAGCTTTGG
>JAAYJG010000485.1 GCA_012523055.1 Ruminiclostridium sp.
AAAAGGTGTTCTCGATACATCGTATCAGCAGGTCACCTTCAGTGTTTGACATGACGAAGCTGCGCTGGTTCAATGCCGAATACCTTCGTGCGATGACGCCGGAAGCTTTTCACGACATTGCTTTGCCTTGGATTAAGAAGGGGATTACAGCTGATCTTCCTACGCTGCCAATTGCCCGCATGATTCAGCCGCGTACCGAGGTACTTTCGGAAATCCCTGAAAAGTTAAGCTTCCTGAACGCTTTGGAGGACTATGATCTGGAGATCTATATACACAAGAAAATGAAAACCACACTGGAAAACTCGTTGGAAGCCCTGACGGCAGCTTTACCGGTGCTGGAGGGTGTACAGCAATGGACGGAAGAAAACATTCATAACTCAATCATGGATCTGATCGCGGTTCTGGGGATCAAAAACGGCCAGATGCTATGGCCTATTCGTACTGCGGTATCCGGTTGGGCGGTTACGCCCGGTGGCGCTACTGAAATTGCCGGGGTTCTTGGCAAGGATGAAACCCTTCGCCGCATCCGTGTCGGTATTGAGCGGTTGAAGGCCGCAGTCGGCAGTTAACTAAACCGATAAAGACTGTTATAAACAAAGGGCTGGCTAAAAAAGTTGAAAGATCGCTATGCAAAACCTTCGGGTCTATCCCGGAGGTTTTTTGCTGTCCAGTCACATTTCTTTTTGCATCAAGCCTATATCAAAGCTCGAGCTTACATGGTTTTTCATTCGCACGTCCGCTGCCTTCTTCCCGAATGCTTCCTTGGTTCAGATTCACAAGAATATGGGATTTTCAACTTAAAATCTGGTTGTGATCAGCCCGAAAATGAAAAAACCGGAAGCTGCTTCCGGTTTTTCTGGTGACCCCAAGGGGATTCGAACCCCTGTGGCCGCCGTGAGAGGGCGGAGTCTTAACCGCTTGACCATGGGGCCATTTAAGTATCGGCGACAAAATCTATTCTACAGGGGTTCCCGGTAAAAGTCAATAAAAAAGTAGCACCTGAGAGCGGTCATAAAAACAAAAGGTTACTATTCACAGGTAAACAGGCGTAGCCTGCTGAACGAAGTGAAGGATCTTCGTATTACTACTGACTAGATCCTTCGCTTCGCTCAGGATGATAGTATTGCGCTCACAACAAAACGCACACCTCTGATCAGTAACGACAAAAAGTAATGGTTCAGAGGTTTGGCGAGCCTGCTAAGCAAACTGCGCGCTCACAACATGCGGCATGGAAAAAGCGTGTGTTCACTATATGGCATGGGAAACATCCCCTTGCTTCTATGCTTTCTCAACGTCGACCAGGCTGCCTTCTGCGTTGTCAACCGGGGGAGTGATAATCAGCCGTCTGGCAATTCTGTGACGAAGCTCGGGCACGTGGCTGATGATACCAATCATCCGCTCCTTTGTGCTTAAGCGCTCCAATGAGTCCATTACCGTATCGAGCTTGTTGTTGTCCAGCGTACCAAAGCCCTCGTCCAGGAAGAAGAATTCCAGCGGGCTCTGACCCTTCAGCTGGATTTGTTCCGACAGGGCCAGGGCAAG
>JAAYJG010000486.1 GCA_012523055.1 Ruminiclostridium sp.
CCGCAACAAAGCAAACAGACCAGATCTACATCGTCTTCGCTCATGTCGGGATGTTTTTTTACCAGGTAGTCTACCACCCCGTTGTATTTGGCATTGACTACTTCGCTTAAATCATCCAGGGCACCTGCACTCAACCGGTTGATGTTCATTGTTTTATTGAATTGTTTTATAAACGTATCCGGCAATCCGCCATACCTGTAAGACAGGTCTATCAATTCCCGAATGGTGTGAATCCTCTTTTCCAGAACCTCTTTCAATTGTGTTTCCACCATGTTCTGTTTGTCCAGTTTTTCCAACAACGTGTTGTTGTACAAAGTTGTTTCTGTCTTCAGCTGTTCAATGAAAGCTATTTTTTCGTTGATGTCGTTGTGTTTCCTGTCTATAATCACCAAAAAAATGATAATAATTATGACCGCAACCAGGCTGATGACTGCAATCAGAAAGCTGTTCATGCGGGTCCGGTAGGTCAACCGCTGGTTGATGTTTTCCAGACGCTGGTTGTTGTACCTGTTTTCAATTTCATACAAATCCGTACGCCGCGATGCATCAATGATTGAATCTGCCAAAGCGTGAGACAGTTCCGTATAGAACAACGCCTGCTCAAAGTCTCCCTCGGCTTTCAAGGCCTCGGCCAGCGTTAGCATAATCCTGTGGTTTTTGGAACGGATGGCTTCATAGCTAACCCGGTCAAGATAGAGACGTGCAGAATCTGCTTTTCCCATACGTGCATAAGCCCTGCTCAAACAATGGTACGTTTCATCTGCAATAGGTATTTCTCCGTGGTTATTCACAACGTAAAGCGACATATCCCGGGCTTTTTCATATTGTTCATCTATGAAATACGTATTGGCCAACATCGTATAATTATGAAACAAGGCAACGCTGTCTTTCATTTCCCGCGCCAGTTCAATCGCCAGTTCCAGGTAATGATATGCACTGTCCAGTTGCGAGGTTACGCGGTATTGTTGTCCCAGCAGGCTGGCAGCCGAATACTCATTCCTTTTGTGACCTGCCTTTTGGAAATAATAAATCGCTTTCTTATACCTTTCAATGTCCACCTGATTTTCAATATATATTTTTTGGTAGAGCCAGGCCATTTGCGAATTAATAAGGCCCAGGGTAAGGTAATCGTCTGTCTGCAAGGCAATTTGTTCTGCCTGTGCGTAAATTTCTATGGCTTTTTGCGGATCATTGCTTTCTTCGATACAAATGCCTTTGTACAACAGGGCTTTGGCATACTTTTCATAATCCTTCTTCCCTTGATAATAAGTAACGGCCACATTGATAAGGGAATCGTCGTTTAAGGGCAGGTAATTTTTATGACGAGCCTGTGTGAGCAAAAGCGCATAATACGCCTTATCCCGACGACTGTAAATGCTCTTAACAGGTATATCAACCAAAGCTTTATAAGCACTGTCCGGATTGACTTGCAACAGGCTGTCTATGGCAGGAAGTGTAACACGGCTGAGTGTGGAAGACTTATTACATGCTGTCGATAAAACAGCGGCAAGGCATAATAAGACGAACAGGTACAATTTTTTCATACTTCCTCCGGACTACCAACAAATATAAAAATAATTGGGAACAGACAAAAGTGGCGCGATACATCAAATGTCTCGCGCCACATGCTACGCGCTACTGCGCTACGTACTTACCGTATTGCGATTATTCTGTATATCCGGGATTTTGTTGGAGCTCGGGGTAGAATTTTCTTTCCGTATGTGAAATAGGAAGAACTACTTTAAAATAATCCCAGGTTACACTTCCGGGGCATCCTACAGATTCTGCAAAGTTATAGCCATCGCCATCCAGGCGAACCATAGGTTTGCCCAAACGCATTTGGTCAAAGAAACGGTGGCCTTCACCAACCAATTCTTTGCGACGTTCTATCTGGATCAGCTCATCGGTAGCCACCACATCGGCGACAGAAGGATTGGCCCTTTTGCGTATGGTATTTAAGTACCCACTGGCCACCGCAGCTCCGCCACTACCCTTTAAAGCACCTTCGGCTGCAATCAAATACGCCTCGGCAAGGCGGAAAAGTTTTGGGTTGTTGTACCGGAAGTTCGTGCCTCCGTTGCCCGGGAATTTACTGAACCAGGGTTTGCTGCTGTCGTATTGCGAGTCGTACCTTACAAACTCGGCCCGAATGTCACCCGGCTCGCTCTGAATCAGGTTAATCCAGCTTAATGTGGGGATCAACGTGGCTCCGGCTGACGGAGCTCCGTGCCACAGGTTGTGCCAGTACGACACGTAACCTCCGTCCGAGTCAATACCCGATTGCGGCGAAACCAACAATTCCAGAATAGTTTCCGAAGCCCCCTCTTTTTCCCAGTATTGGATGTAATCATCTCTGGACACCAAGGTGTAAGGAGAACCGTCAATAACTTCTTTGGTAGCTGCATAGGCGTTGTTCCATTCGCCTTTATACAGATACACTCTGGCTTGCAACAATTTAGCTGCCCAGTAGTTGAAGTGACCCGTGTTCATTAATCTGGAAAGCAGCGGCAATGCTGTAGAAATGTCCTGCAAAACCAAATTGTACGTTTCAGCTACGGAGCATCTGGGATGTTTGGAGTCGTTGGGGCCGGAGAGTTCTTCAATAAGTACGGCTCCTAACGAGGCTCCGTTGTCTTTCATATAGGGGTATCCGTAACAACGTGCCAGGTCAAAATAAACAAGAGCTCTTACAG
>JAAYJG010000487.1 GCA_012523055.1 Ruminiclostridium sp.
CCATCATACCCCAGTTCTATGGGGAAACGAACCACCGTGGATTCACTGACGCCCACTTCTTCTCCCAGCTGTGCGGCGGTCATAAATGCAGCCTTTTCGTAATGGTTCATGATATAAGTTGCGATCGTTTTATGACCCTTACTGAAAGATGCATATTTTTCCTTCATCAATGCGATTAAGCTATCCATAAATATCCGGTCTCCTTTATCTGTGAAGTAAAAGTTACCCCTGTACCTAAACTATAATATTTTGCAGGATGAAAATCAAGATCCTGCAAAACAGTTAATGTTGTTCCCGCAGGATAAACTGCTCGATCACATACGCTACGCCATCGTTTTCATTGGACAGGGTGACATAGTTTGCTCGTTTCTTAATTTCTTCAGGAGCATTCTCCATGGCTACACCCAAACCGGCGTATTCGATCATGGACAGATCGTTAAAACCATCACCAATAGCGATCATTTCCTCCCTGCGGATTCCATAATGCTCTCCCATTTTTCCCAGGGCAATGGCCTTCGATGCATTTACATCCACAAACTCGAGAAAAATGGGCTGTGAGGTATGGAAATTCACCGAGGAGCCAACCAGATCATGCATTTCTTTTTCAAATGCCTGAATCCGCTCGACTGTATCATACCACAACAGTTTATTGATGCCTTTTTCAATCAGCTTATGAACATCTTTATACAGCTTCGGTTGTGTTCCGCTCAGTTGACTGTATTTTGCCGCTCTCTCGTCCAGCCTGTTGACAAAAAGCTGATTGTCCGACCAGATGGCGATTGTCGTATCTCGTTCCGTTCCGAGCCTTTCAACCAAAAGAACATCCTCCTGACGCATATTGCAGGAATAAATGATGTTTTTGCTGTTTCCCGTAATAACCATCGCGCCATTATAGGTGATCACCGGAATATCCACTTCCAGTTGCTTCGTGATGATTTCCACACCCTGAATGGGCCTGCCGCTGGAGATTGTAAAAATAACCCCTTTATCGATGGCCTGGTGAATGGCTTTCTTCGTTTTCTCTGTAATCTCCCTTTTATTGTTTAATAGTGTTCCGTCAATATCAACGGCCAATAATCTGTATTTCATGAACAGACTCCTCTCAAGCTTTTACAGGTCGATGCTTATTGGGTTGAAATAATCGGTCTTATGGGTTCCTTCCAGGTGTGAATTGAAGCAACTATCTTTTGCACAATTGTTCATTGTACTGGAAGAAAATTAGTTCCATTATACGTTTTGCGGCCATCGACTAAAAATACGTGATTGGGGCGAGTTCCTTCACCCCTCGTTATTATAACAACAGAATGAAAGGCTTGCAAATGCTCGCATAATTTACGTCCATTCTGTAAAACCTGCCCAAGGTTTCAACTTTATGGCGACCTCTGCTGTATGGGGAGTATCCAGCGGCAGAGTTCATCAAATGCCTATCACTTACCTGAATCGTAAAAAAGGTTTCAGTGAATTCTTGATTTTATTTTCCCAGTTCATTTACTTTATCGGCTGAAATCGTTATAATATAGCTGAATAAGCTTACTATTCAAAGGATTGTTGGATTTATCAAAACAGCATCCAATGATCCAAGTGTTTTGAATATTGTGGATTACGGCAATTTCAAGGTTCAATGATGAACCTGTTTCCAAAGGAGGCAATTGGTTTTGAGGCTCAGAAATGTTCCGGGGGCGCGGGAAATACTGCAAAGTACACCTGATTTTATCCTAGAACCAGAGAACCTGAAGGGAAAATGGGCTGAACACTTTAACAACTCACATCCAATTCATATTGAGATCGGTTCAGGTAAAGGGAAATTCGTCACAACACTTGCACTGCAAAATAAGGAAATCAATTTTATCGCGATTGAAAAGTTTGCCACCGTCTTATTAGAGCTTGTCAAAAAGATACCGGAAGAGGGATACCCAAACCTTGCCATACTGAATGCGGATGCCGAAATGCTGACGCAATTCTTCGAACCGGGTGAAATTCATAAAATTTACCTGAATTTTTCTGATCCCTGGCCAAGAAAACGCCATGAGAAGCGCAGATTAACGCATGTACAATTTCTGGAGACCTTCAAATCGCTGTTGAAAAGTGATGGAACCATCGCTTTTAAAACAGACAATCATGATCTGTTTGATTTTTCCATTGGGCAATTTGAACTGGCCGGGTATCTGCTGGAAGACATTACATATGATCTGCATCACAGCCCCTTGTCGCAAGAAAATGTTACAACGGAATACGAAGAAAAGTTTATCAGCCAGGGAATGCCTATTTATGGGTTAACCGCATATAAAAACAACCTATAGTCGGCAGATTACCGAGGGTTTCTCAACGGTTTAGCGAGGGTTCGGCGCGGTGCCAGGCGGGTAACACCCGGTTGGGTGAAAAACCTGATGTTTCTTATTGACACAAACAGGGCTTTTATTGTATACTTGAATTCGTCAGTCAGAGGGGAGTAGCTCAGCTGGTAGAGTACCGGTCTCCAAAACCGTGGGTCGCGAGTTCGAATCTTGTCTCCCCTGCCAGATATACCAAGCCATACAGGGTTTGGTATATTTTTATTTTCGGTAGTTTAGCTACTGTTTGTTTTTTACAGTGATTCTGGCTATTACCATGATCCATTCAACAAAACTTGCGAATTTATTGATTTGTCCATATAATTCAATGAGGTGCTTACCGCTTTTCATTCCTCCGACATTTTTGGAGATGAACTTCCTGGCATTGTTCGGAGGCCCATTTTTGTCGCATCGATAGTTTCTTCTTCCTTCCCTCATTCAGCTATGATATAATTATCCCCGTGGACAAGGAGGCGATATCGTTGGAAGATAAATCCTTTGAGCTTTTGACCAAGATGTACAATGAGTTTACAAGCTTTAAAAACGATATGACTGAATTCCGGGAGGAAACCAATACAAGGCTTGACAATGTTGAAGGCCACATCACACGAATTGAAAATGAGCATGGTCAAAAGCTTGATGCCCTTTTTGACGGTTACAAACAGACATATGAAAAGCTTCAGGAACATGACAAACGGTTTGATGAGCATGATAAACGGCTTGATCGTATCGAAGCCAAATTGGATAACCTCTCCCTCAAAGTAAGCAGCCATGATTCCAAACTCGAAGTTCTTGAGGGCGGCCGAAAAAAATAGCACCGGCTTTAGAATCTTACATTCCGATAACATTTCTATTGCACCATTTGTGAAGTTCCCCGAACACGGTAATTTTATTTCTTTGAAGTTTATTAGTCATTATCGCTTATAAAGGCGAATTTTTCATATGGGGAAATCAAAAAGAATTAAGCTTAATACAATAATCTGAACCTACGATTACATCATAGCCCGCTTACGAAGGAAAGACAATCACAATCCAAAGTAATTCTTCCTCTTCCTACAAAGTATATAGATAATTAAGGAGGATAAAAGATATATGGGAAAAAGGGTATTGATCGCAATTCTTTCTTTCGCTCTAACTTTTTGCATCTGCGGGTGCACAGCTGGGGCCGATGTTACATCAGGTTCTCTTTCCAATGCAGAGCCAGGAGACCGGGCGGTGTTTTCTTCTTCCGGTGTTTCATTCGGTATGCGGTACGTTCCCGGAGATATTGTATTTCCAATGGATTTTTACGATTTCGGTATAATGAGAATTACCATGGAAAAACCGTATTGGATTGCAGAAACAGAAGTAAGCTATGAGCTTTGGAAAAAAGTTTATGACTGGGCTGTTTCGGGAAAAGATAAAAGCGAAGGAGCCGGAGCATACAGCTTTATTCACACAGGAAGGCAGGGAGCCGATAATTCATCAAGTGGCAAGCCCATTGGTTCAAAATATCATCCGGTTACAAATATAAGCTGGCGCGATGCAATAATATGGTGCAATGCTCTTACCGAGTGGTATAACGCACGAACAGGGTCTAATCTTGTATGCGTCTATTACACAGATGAGGCATTTTCCAAGCCTATCCGAGCTGTTGACTCCGCGGACGATTATCCCAGTATTGTAACACCGGGAACACAAGATAATCCCTTTGTAAATCCTGATGCGGACGGATTCCGCCTTCCTTCAAGAGATGAGTGGGTTCTTGCGGCATTGTATCAGGGAGATAATGATGTAAACTCAGAAGAGGATTTCCCCGGACCGCATTTTACCAAGGGAAACTCTGCAAGTGGTGCTACCGCAAGTTTCCGTAATGCCGAAGCTACTGGAAAAGTATGCTGGTACAATGCTAACAGCGGCGGTACTACCAAAGCTGTCGGTTCGGCAGGAACAAACGGACGAAAGCCTCTTACGGGAAACGCAAATCATTTGGGGATATATGATATGAGCGGCAATGTCGTGGAGTTCAGCTTCGACTGGTACCGCAAAGGTGAGATGGGTTTTTGCTACCGTACGATTCACAGCGGAAGTTGGGCCGGTTCGGCAGAATTACAGAAAGCAAACATACGTATGAATATTCTTCCCTACGATGCAAATAATGTAACAGGGTTCCGTTTCGTGAAAAACAAGTAAATGATTCATATGCAAAAACTAAAATCTTGTATTTGCGTATCTAGTTGCATTGCCTCGTTAGAAACATTTACAACGAAACTACTGCAGCAGAATGTGGAATTACTCCTGCGCGGTGACGGGCAGAAAACGGCTTGAGAGCCTTACTTTTGGATCGGTAATTGAAACGCCTGCCCGTAAAAGTGGCAGGCGCTTTAGTACATGCGTTCCAACGAAGATTTTATGTTATAACACAGCGCTGGTGAGCGTTCACTTAACCAGGGCCGTCATTAGTTCTCCCCACTTTCCAAGAGCCTTCCCATCCCATGAAAAATAGGTCTGGCAGGTTGTTCGCACCGGTGCGATGGCCTGAATGCGCTGTTCAATACTGGTGCTTTTATCTGTCAGGGGTTCATCGCCGATAACATTCCTTATTTTGCACAGGAACACTTCGCTGCCATCAAGGACGACGGATTGTGTTACCTCCAGTTCAAAGGCCAGCGGACTGTTTTCAAGGATGGGAACATTTAAAACTGAACCCTTTATCGTCTGAACCGGAAAGTCCATTTTATCAGCTTTATATCCGTCCATATTTCCGAAATAATCTGCAAGCGGAAGGAGCGCTTCGGTAACAAGATTTGCAGAGAAAACCTTCGTTGCATGGATCCGATCTTTTGTCAGTTTATTGCCGCCAATACACGCCATCACACCCAAACCTCCATCAGCGCAATAGCTGAACCAGCAAAACAGACCAAAATTAGGTGTTCCGTCTTCTTTATAAGTACCGTACATAAACAGGGTCTGGGGGCAAAAGTCGTTGGACAAGGGCATGGATTTTTTCATGTTATCATCCTTTCCGCGTCAACAAAGACGCTTCACTTTTTTTGTTCAAACTAATTCACTGATATCAAACGTTTGTAATGAACCCGGGTAATACCTGCCTTTATCAGCGGTGAACTTTAAAACACAATAATCATCATCGGTAACGCCCTTCGGATAATACACCTCAAAGCCTTCGCGCCACAAAAGCTCCTTATGATAGGGATCGGTACAGATCTCAATGGTTCCGGTGAGCATGAACCCTTGATAGGAAAGCTCGTCGCAATAATAGATACAAGCCTTTGGGTTTGCTTTAAACTGTGACACTCTTCTTGTGGAAAAGTTGGTTGAAATATAGTGGATGCGTAATCCGTCGTGCTGCAGTGATAACACTGCTTTTGTGTTTGGATATCCGTTTTCATCAATAGAAGATACATAAACAACTTTTGCTTTGTCGATCAGGTCGGTTATTTCCTGTTTCATTTGCTCAGTCATATTCGATTCTCACTTTCATCTAAATTTTTCAGTATACGCTTTAGCGTATTTTCAAAGGCAAGGATCTCAGCTTCAGAAAAACCATTATAATAAATTTGGTTCATGGCCTGAGATACACTTTCATATTCGCCGCTGAGTGTATGCGCCTGCTCGGTAAGCACAATGCGAATCTGCCTGCGATCGATCTTGTCAAATATCCGGGAAACCAGTCCAGCCGCTTCCATTCGATCGAGCATGCTTGTTAAGGTCGTCTTCGCGAGCCCGGTTTTCTTTGAAAGCTCGATAATCGGGATGTTGTCCTGCTGCCATAAAACGTAGAGTATTCGTCCCTGCGCTCCGTTAAAGGCATCTACACCGGCATTGGAAAGCAGCTTTTCAAATATCCTGCCGCTGACCTGTTTAATCTGTGATATTAAAAAGCCACCATTCGTTTCAAAATTCAAAGTCTCTCCTCCCTATATAGTATTGTACTATATAGTACTTTATGAGTCAATATCTTTGGTAAAAACATTTGATGATTTCACTGAAGGAATATAAAAAATCACCGCATTTCATGCATGAACCCTTCCGGTATTCATGCATGAAATGCGGTTCTATCTGGTAATAAGATACATTTTTATTTATCGGGATACAGTGGAATTTAATTCCATGTGGGAACTGGGTTTAATCAAGCTGCTCCAGCCAAACTCTTGCACTGGCATCGCTGGGCATACGCCAGTCCCCCCGTGGTGAGAGGCTGATGGTTCCCACCTTTGGCCCATCGGGCAGGCAGGAGCGCTTGAACTGCTGCGAAAAGAACCGGCGGTAAAACACCTTCAGCCATTTTTTAATCGTTTCTTCATCATATTTATCCCTGAAGGCATGCTTCGCCAGGTATATAATTTTAAGCGGATCTGCTCCGTAACGGATCATATGATACAGGAAGAAGTCATGCAGCTCATACGGGCCAATGACAGCCTCGGTTTTCTGCTCTATTTCGCCTGTGCCGCCAGGAGGCAGTAATTCAGGGCTAATAGGCATATCAATGACACGGTACAACAAATCTGCAGTTTCTTTTTCCAGAATGTGTTCCGCTGCCCACTTCACGAGAGATATCACCAGAGTCTTCGGTACGCTGCTGTTCACCGAGTAAAACGACATATGGTCCCCATTATAGGTGCACCAGCCCAAAGCCAGTTCGGACAGGTCACCGGTTCCAATGACCAGCCCACCTTCTTTGTTTGCGATATCCATTAAAATTTGTGTGCGTTCCCTGGCTTGAACATTTTCATAGGTGACATCATGAATGGCGGGGTCATGTCCTATATCTTTAAAGTGCTGAAGGCAGGCCTGTGTAATGTTGATTTCCCTGATTTCAACCCCCATGGACTGCATCAGTTCAATGGCAATATGATAGGATTGGTTTGTCGTTCCAAAGCCGGGCATTGTAACGGCAATGATGTTCTTTCTGGGAATACCCAGGCTGTCAAAGGCCTTTACGGTAACCAACAGGGCAAGCGCCGAGTCCAGCCCGCCTGATATACCCAGTACTGCTTTTTGAAGCTTCGTATGAAGATATCTCTTCTCAAGGCCGGCGGCCTGGATGCTAAACACTTCCTGGCATCTTTCATCCCGGGTTGCCGGATCTGAGGGCACAAAAGGATGCGGATCAACATTTCGGTTCAGTTCATCCGGTTGGGGTGGGGCTTCCAAAAGCTGAACCTCCCTGCTTTTACGCGGCAGATCTGTCTGGGTGAAAGAAGTAGCGTTTACTCTTTCCCGAATAAGCTTGCAAACATCAATATCTGCGGTGAGCAATTGTGAATCCTTCCGAAAACGCTGGGTTTGGCCAAGAACTGAGCCATATTCGGCAATGATACCGTGACCACCGAAAACAAGATCTGTTGACGATTCACCGACACCTGCCGATGTATAGACATACCCTGCAATACACCTTCCCGATTGGCTTTTTGCAAGCATTTCACGGTATTTATACTTCCCGATGATCTCATTGCTGGCGGAAAGATTACACAGAATCACCGCGCCATTCAAAGCATGAATGCTTGATGGCGGAACAGGCATCCACATATCTTCACACATTTCAATGGCGAAGCTTACCCCGGGTGTGTTGTTATCATGAAAGATCAAATCAATGCCGCAAGGGATATCCTGACCGAACAACCTGATCGAATCGGTATTCAAATCTCTGCCCTCACGGAACCATCTTTTTTCGTAAAACTCATTATAATTCGGGATATATCGTTTGGGTACAACCCCCAGAATATGCCCATGCTGCAATACAAGACCGCAGTTGTAAAGCTGCTGGTCAATCATCAGCGGCAGACCAACCAGAAATACATTATTCCACTTTGAACAGGCCTGCTTTAATTTCCCCAGAGCATCCAAAGCGGCACTTAAAAGCAGGCGCTGACCAAAAAGGTCCCCACAGGTGTACCCGGTGATGCAAAGCTCGGGAAAAACGGTGATATAAACCTTCTGCTCCGCCGCCTTTTCCATCAGCTCCAGAATTTTCTCCGTATTAAAGATGCAATCGGCAACCTTCATTTCAGGAACAGCCGAACCAACACGCACGAATCCATAATTCGTCAAACCAATCACCAAGCTTCCAGTCTTTTGTATTTTCTGACGATATTATACCATATCGCAGCAAAGCTGCATACTCTGAGCATGAAATTTAATGGTATGAGAATACTGGTACGTTACTGTTCACACTTCCTCACTAATAAGTTCATAAGTAGCTTCAGAGGTATGTGTTTTATCTGAGTATAGCGATGTCATCCTGAACGCAGCGAAGGATCTTGTCAGGAGTAATGGGAGATCCTTCACTTCGTTCAGGATGACAGGCTGCGTCTGTTTACCTGTGAACAGTAACATTGAAGCCCTTATTGGAGAAGCCTTGCAAGAATGGTTTCCTGACATTTTTGAACTGCGTCGAAGTTCATATGTGGGATATAATAGCTTTCCAGATCATCGTGAAGCCTTTTGGCGTTTTGGATCGTTTTGATGGCTCTTTCCAGAAGTTTGTTGTATTCCTCTTGATTAAAACAGATTTCCTGATGGTATTTCTCCAACACTGCATCATCAAGGAACTCATTCAAGTTCATTTCTCTGGTGAGCTTTTGTTCACTTTCGTGGTTGGCGTTTCTGGTTGTGATGGATACATTCAGTTCCGGAATGACCAGGTGCTCCAGCTTGTGCGGGTTTAACGCGCAATAATACGACTCGGCGTATATCCCTCTTTCAATCGCAGCTGCTCTTACCCTTTCAAGCAACCGCTCTGTTCCTGTGCCGGGATTCCCGTCGACAGCGATCACTTCTTCAGTGGTCAGCAATGATGGGAGAAAGTCCACAAGCCCTTGCGGTGTAATAGCCGAGGCAAAAAGGTGGCGTTGTTTCCCTACAATTTCTGAAACATCAATGCCCTCGAACAGTTTAACAACCGTATTGGCAATGAGAACATTCGCTTTCCCATGGTTCATGGCCAGTCCATAAATAGCTTCATTATCTCTGTAAATACTGTATGCCGCCTGGATATATCGGTAAGCTCTTGTAAAGTATCTGCCAATCTCCTGATTAATGTCGAGGATTTTTTCTCTGTTTGCGGTAATGCCTTCCTCGCGCCAGAATTGCCCCAGATTAATGATCTCATCCACCGCGCCGGGGTTTTTGGGATCAACGACATGTGGTGCGGTCCCATCGAGCATGGCGACCTGGAGTTCGGGGAACACCACTCCATCCAGGCTGTTGGGGTCACTGGAGCAATGCATGTATTCAATATTAAAGCCCTTCTCACACATTCCCTCGGCAATTTTTCGCATGAATGTGGATTTCCCGACACCAGGGCCCCCCTTCAGGATAAAGATTCTTTTTGCATTCTCCTGTGGAAGGACGTTATCATAATAGCTGAAAAAACCTTTGGATGTGTTTCCCCCGGGGAACATATGTCTTGCTTTTCCATTCGGCATGCTAGTTCCTCCAAACTTGGATTCAAACTTTGCCTTCGGCTCTGTAATTACAGACCCAAATTTGAATCCATCCTTCTATTATATGCTGAAATATGGGCATTATGTCTGACATGGTGGCTCCCTTCTGTATTGTTCCACAATTCAAAGATATTGGATCCCTGTTTCACATAAACATGCCTGTACTCCGACAATACACTCGCTGGAACGCATACCCACATTAGAGACCCGAAAATTTAGAATCGGTTCCTTTGTTGAACAAAAGAACCGCTCCCGTTTCACTCATATTTTCTATACAATTTCATATCCATCCCATTTTACCACCAGTGCCTGATCATCGGTTAAAGGGATATGTGGCAGCGGTAAATCGGTTCTGGCAGCAGTACCTTCGGGATTATGAACCGATATGTATGCGTGTATGAGTGCCAGCCCTGATGTAGCCTCATTGAATGGCTCACCTATATTCGGGGTAGCAATAAGGCTTCCCGCGCTGACACCCACATAGACTTTGTTTGCATAAACCATCGCCTTGATGATGCTCATAAAACCCGTTTCCTTGATTCGCCGCAACAGATGCCCAGTATCTCCGCCGGTGAAATAAATGCAATCGTATTCCATGGCTTGGGCAATCGTCATCGGGTCGCCAATATTGTAAACCGTCATGTTTTCAGGCAGGATACCTGAATGCAGAAGCTCTTCCCTGCATTTACCCACCATTTTGATTGCTTCATCAAAGATTGCGGCCGTGGGAATGAATAAAACCTTCGCTTCACTGGCAGGCTTATCCAGCATTTTCAGGAACCTTTGCTGAATGTTCTTATTCACTTCACCGACCATATTGGACCAGCCTGCTGAGGTTAACAGCACCTTGTCCCATGCCTGTTTTCCGCTTTCCGCGGCCCATTTTCTGCACACCTTCACCCTTGCACCCTGGGGCTTGTCCCCATGAACAGGATCCAGAAAGGAATAGGTAAACAGCTTTTCACAGGGAATGGCTTCGCATTCACCACAGTGAGTATGACCTTTACTGAAACAACATGTGGCTATGGGGCACTCACCGTGAAAAGGGTGACCTTTTGTTGCCATGCACCCACCGCAGTTGCAGGGTTCCTTAAATGAGCAGGTTGCACAGCAAAGCCCGCAACAAGTATCTATCATCGTTTTTCACCTCTCTTTATAGCAATAGAAGCAATTGCTTTGCAATTGCAATACACACGGGATGCATGAGCGCGTAAGCCCACCTTTGCCCTATATTCGACCGTTCGGAAAATCACATTTTTGTGAACACTCTCATAAAGAAGTAAGCTCCGATCCGGTTCCTGTCAAGTATTATATAGATTACAGCAATCACCGGGCGGGAAAACGAAGCTGATCACCTTTTAGTGTAAGAAACTCATGGTCAATCCAAAACGTTGCTTCCTCGGCTTCAAATTCAAGAACACAATAGTTCGGGTCATCAACCCCACCCGGAAAATGATTGATAAACCAATCCACCCACAACGCTGCCCTGGTTGCAGCGTCTGTTCTGACTGTAACCTTACCTGTCAGGGTTACACCATCGCCTCCGCTGTAAAAACAGACACCCGCTTTGGGGTTTTTCAGAAAATGAATGGTTTTTGTGCCTTTCAATCCGGTAGAAAACCATAGTTTATGTATTCCCTCGGATTTAATTTTTGCCAAAACACAGGGGCGGGGAAAGCCATTCTCACTAACGGAAGACAGAACAACATCTCCGCATTTATCAAGCAACGCGGCTGCTTTTACAGTAATATCCATGATAATATATACCTCACTTCTTTTTTCATTTCAAATAAATGATCGAAATTCCTGCGCAAAAAAATTCTTATTCGTTACCTAAACTGCAAAACTATAGTTTTAATAATGTAATCATTCATAACTGAATTACAGCACTCCCCTGGCTTCTTTCCAGTCTACCAGAAGGTTGTACCGCTGGGTATTGAAACGCAGAACACAGTAATTCGGGTCTTCCGGCCCACTGAAATGGTTCTTCAACCCCCCGTACCACATATCCCTTTTAACATCCGGGTTTGTGATGACTTCCATTGTCCCCACCAGCGTAATGTTGTAATCCGGGCCATTGAAACAAACACTGGCACGGTTGCATTTGTCGATTCGTTTTGTTCTTGTACTGCCCAACCCCGTGCAGAAGGTAATCCAGCGAATTCCGTCTGCCTTAGATGCAGATATGGTGGAAGCTGTCGGATAACCATCCAAATCTATCAATGCCAAAATACAATATGTAGACTCCCCGGTGTTTTTCCCGATAATCTCTCCTGCTCTTGCAATGATTTCCTCATGCATTTCAATTCCTCCTTTTTAAATGAGCGCTCACTTAATTTCATAGTATATATTCATCATAACATCTAAAACATGACAAGAGTATGTCATGATTCATTTGCACTCATTAGAAAATTATCGTATTTGATAAAAACTCCAGCTCGGTGTTCAAAAATTCTTGAAATATACAGACCTGGTGGTAGATTATTGATGATTCAGGTATACTAAATTCATAAGAATTTTTCTGCGAAATGATTCATTTGAATTATGGTTACAGGGTTATCTGATGGATGCAGAAAAAGCATATCAGGCCCCGCATTATCTACCTGATAAGGAGGATTATCAAATGGCTAACCAACAGACACTTCCAAAAAGAAATGAACTGGATCCGAAATATAAATGGCACCTTGAAGATATCTATGAATCCAATGAAGCCTGGAAAAAGGATGTGGAAAAAGCCAGGGAACTGCTTTCACAGCTGTTACCCATGAGGGGCACTCTGGGAGAAGCTGCTGAAAATCTTTTTCAGTGTCTGAGGCTTCAGGATGAATTAATGTCCATCCATGACAAGGTTCTTGTTTATGCACGTATGCGCAGGGATGAGGACAACAGCGACCCGCTTTATCAGGATCTCACCGAAACGGCTTTTTCGCTGAGCACAGAGATCGGAGCCAGGCTATCCTTTATCACCCCTGAAATTATTGGTTTGCCCGATGGAAAGCTGATCAATTTTCTGAACGAAAATGAAGATCTGGCAGTATACAAGTTTTCCCTGGAAGAGCTTCTTCGGCAGAAAAAGCACATTCTTTCAGCCCGCGAAGAAGAAATCATGGCCTTAACCGCAGAAATGGCCCGAAATCCAAGAGATACATTTACCATGTTCAATAACGCCGACATTAAGTTTCCCTTTATTAAAGATGAGCAGGGACAGGAGGTGGAACTCACCAAGGGCAGATATATCCGTTTTCTTGAAAGCGCTAACAGGGAAGTACGTAAACAGGCTTACGAAGCCATGTACACCACCTATGGAAAGATGAAAAACACTTTAGGCGCAACCCTTTCGGGGAACATCAAAAAGAACCGCTTTTTCGCCACTGTCAGGAAATATCCGTCCAGCCTGGAGCTGTCTTTGGATCAGGACAATGTTCCTATACAGGTTTATGACAACCTCATCGATACCATTCACAAAAACCTTCCCCTGCTGCACCGGTACCTGAAGCTTCGTAAAAAGGCTTTGAAGCTGGATGATTTACGAATGTATGACCTGTATTGCCCCATGGTCAGTGATATCGACAGACACATTCCATATCGCCAGGCCGTCGATATGGTGAAGGAAGGCTTAAAGCTGCTTGGAAAGCGGTATATTGAGGATTTGTCCGCAGGGCTTGACTCGGCCTGGGTTGACGTATATGAAAATGAAGGAAAGACCAGCGGTGCTTACTCCTGGGGAGCATACGCAACACACCCCTATGTGCTGCTGAACTATCAGGGGTTGATCAACGATGTTTTCACCCTGGCCCATGAGATGGGGCATGCGATGCATACCTTCTACACAAACAAAACACAGCCTTATATTTATTCGGGCTATAAGATTTTTGTCGCAGAGGTGGCCTCCACAGTGAATGAATCCCTGCTAATGCACCATCTGCTTGAAACCACGCAAAAAAAGGAAGAGCGCGCCTACCTTTTGAATCATTACCTCGAAGAATTCAGGGGCACGGTTTTCAGGCAGGTCATGTTTGCGGAATTTGAGAAACTCGTTCACAGCAAGGTCGAAAAGGGTGATTCAATCACCACAAATGAGCTTTGTTCACTTTATAAAGGGCTGAATGACAAGTACTTTAGCGCAGAAGTGATGGTGGATGATCTCATTGCCATGGAATGGTCAAGAATTCCTCATTTTTACACCAGTTTTTATGTCTACAAGTATGCCACAGGGTTTTCTTCCGCGGCTTCTCTTTCATCGCAGATATTGCGTGACGGTGAGCCCGCTGTGGAAAGGTATCTGAACTTCCTGAAAAGCGGTTCTTCGGATTATCCTTTGGAATTATTGAAAAAGGCCGGTGTCGATCTGACCACGCCTCAGCCCATACAGGATGCCCTCGATGTCTTTGGCAAAACCCTCGACGAGCTCGAGGCTATCCTTTAATATCAATGGGTACAATACTGTTTCGACATAAAATATTATTGATGTAAAAAGCTTTACTGCAATACGGTAAAAGTTGGGCAAATGGTATTTGAAGACGTTGGAATCGTTGACGATTCCATGTTTACAATGAAGGGTAAAAGAAGTACCGGTGAGAGTGTCGATCTTGGGAATGGTTCCGTCGAAATTGATCTTTACGATTTTGAAAATAAAATGACGCATGATGACAGATTGTTTGGTCTGTCCAAAGTGAATGGTGCTTACATGTATACAGTAGTCGAAACCATCAACAAAGAAGTTGACGCAATGGAAGGCTTGCGCGTCACTCGTGCAGTTCCTCGTTAATTAAATCATTCCCGGTTCCATGGGTAATTCTCTTCGGGGAATTACCCTTTTTGTTATAACAACGGAAGCGATTGCTTGCAATCGCAACACACTGTTATTGCAACGGCAGGTTTTGCTTTAGCAAAACCATCACACTGCAACAACGAAGCTTCAGCTTCGTTATATCGAGGCGGGAGAAGA
>JAAYJG010000488.1 GCA_012523055.1 Ruminiclostridium sp.
CACTTTCCAACCCGGAGGTATCCTTCCCCGGCTCAATGGTCTTAGTATGGGTTCTTTCTTCCCAAATCCCATTCTGGTTTTCCAGCCGGTATTTGTATTCCCAGCGTACTTCGGTGATCACCGGCGCCTGGTCGTCGATACCGGTCACATTAAGCACAATCTTCTGCGATGCACCCGAGCTGTCATGGATAATAAATTCATAGGCTCCGTTGCTTTTTAAAGTGAATTTTTTTGCAGCAAGCTGATATGTAATCCCTCTATAGGTCACCATCAGGTCGGATAATTCTCTGTATCTATCAACAGGTACACCATCGTTGTCCAGCAGCTTACCAAATGTCACATCCACGCTGAGCAGGTCAGGAGCAAGCACCACCACCGCTTCAACCGCCGGCGGATCGGTGCAGATATTGGCTACCGTCACCACATCGAAGCCTTCGTTGCCAAATTCATCGATAAACTTAACGGTAATACTCCCGTTTTTCTTGAAACGAATCACCTTTTCTCCCGGAGTATATATAATATCCTGGTTGGTCAGCCCACTGACCGGCTCAATACCCGTCATTCGGATTGTTGAAATATCTTTGTTAAATTCGGTCAGCTCCACGCGAACACTTCTTGTCGTAATTGTACCGATTGGGGTACTGTAAAGCTTTGTAAGTACTTTTGGTGCTGTTTTGTCAATGTTCGAAACCGAGATGACCCTTACCCAGCTGTTCCCGGCGCCGTCAAAGGCGGTTACCTGATATGATCCCGAGCTATCCAGTTCAACAATGTATTCATTATCAAGGGGCTGCCCTGTAAATGGATAAACTATATCATTCCTTTTCACTTCAACAAATGCAATTTCTCCAGACTCATCAGTTACCGTAATGGTTGCAAAAATATTCTGGTTGGTTTTTTCAAGGTTTGACAGCACCCAGGTCGTAATTCCCGGCTGATTGTCAAACAGTGTATACTCCACTTCCTTGTATCCGGTATTTCCTGCCTCGTCACATAGATTAAACGAGAATTTATTGTCGTTTACCGATAACATCCGGATAAAGGAACCACCGTTATTGGAAGTTGATAAAACCTTACCGCTGCCCGGAATCGGATTTATCATTGCCATTACACGACGATATGCTTTCCCCGGTATAATCGGAACCCATTCTCCCAAATAATTTTCATAGCAATAATCCACGGTATAGTGAGCACTCTCTATAATTGAAGTTTTATCGATGTTCTCCACCGTCGCGGTGACAATGCTTGTCATGCCCGCGCCGTTGGTCAGGCGGAAATGCACCATGCCGTTTTGTGTAAACACCTCGGTGTATTCAGTAGTTGCGGTAGTATTCTCATAAGTGATACCGCCATCATAAGACTTTTCAAGCTTGGTTATGCCGCTCTCACTGTCTGACATGGTTATAGCCGCATTGACATTTTGATTTGTAGGCTTTGTTTTGGAATAAGTAATACGGCCAATTGGTGCGGTTTCATCCACCACCGAAATCGTCAGATATTCCTCTTCTACTCGTTCGTCTTCGTTGCCTTCGTAGGTGTATGAACTAAAGCGGACTGATTTCGTGGTTTTCCCGTCATGCAAAGCATCAAAGCACAGACTTGTGTAAGCCACCGCACCCTGGGTTTGACCATAAACCGCATCAATAACACTGCGCTGTTCATTCAACTGCATGCCTGAATATTCCGCATTATCCACAAAGAAAAGCTGCTTCTGGTATTGATTACTTGGGTTCACAATATAGCTGATAGTATCCTCTGGTAAAAAAGAGATAAATCCGCCACTGGGGATGACCTGCCCGTTTTTCTCAATATGGGCTGATATATTAAAGCCATCAACAAAATCCGCATCCGGTATAAAGGTGAGTATCGCAGTGTGTTTGGCCTCATCCATGACAATGATGGATACCGGGTCGGAACTCTGGCAAACAAGACTGTATTCGTTAACAAATTCCTCGTTTGCTTCCAGTAACGCAGACGACAGCAAGCTCTCCAATTCAGATTCCGACAGGTTGGAAAGCCCACCGGGCGGATCGGGCAGAATAACCAGCGGTACGTTGAATTGCAGTGTTGCGGTTGTGGTGCTTTTCGTTATCATAGGTGAGCATTTCACCGAAAGAATTTCGGGTTCGGCATTAGTTAAGGATAACACCTGTTCACTAAATAGCACCTCTGTTGTGTTTCCCACAAGATCTATTGATTTCAAACCAACTGTATATGTACCGTCCAGCCCTCTTAACCACAGAGTGTATTTTTTAACCTTCAGACCGTCGTCGTTTACCTCTGTTTGGCTTTCTCCAACAGTAACCCTTGCTGCAGTAAAAGCCAAATAATCCTCTTCGGTTAGCTCCTGACCCTCAATGGGGTTTTTCACCAAAGCAAATGAGGTTTGAATATCAGTCTGATCTACAATAGTAATATCCACCTTTCCATCGGTTCTTGCACCCGATTGCAGGCTTTCAAAAAGCGCTTCTGCCACCGGTGAAGACTTGTCAATATTATGCACACTTAATGGCACAAAGGCTTGGTTTCCCAAACTGTCCGAAAGTACCAGGTCTTCGGTTATGTTTTCTTTGATTGTGACAATAAACTGACCGTTAGCATAAGGTTGAATAACAGTGTTTGCATTTTGTCCTATAAGAGTACAAACACCCGTATCACTATCGTGCGCCTTGATAATAGCTGTGATATCCCCGTTTAACCAGCTTGTCGTACTGTATAATGGCATATCAAACACTGGAGGCTGGTCATCATACAGCAGGCGGATAAATTGTGCATCGCTTACCGTATGGCTTTTCGGTTCATCAAGATTGCCGCCATTCACACAGGCTGTTTTAATATATAGCGCGTTCCAGCCCCTCGTTAATGCAAAAGGATTTTCCAATGCCAATGAATAGTTGATGCCGCTGCCTCCTGTTGATTTTTCAACATTCCCGGCCGTAGTCCATCCTCCGTAATCCAACCCATTGGCAGACACACAATAGCGCACATCTTGCTCGGTTTGCAGTTCTGATGCATTTTTAACCAAATCTGATATATTGAGAATTAAGCTGTAATTACCATCTGCAGTAGCTCCATACCCGTCTACAAGGACATTTAAGCTATGATCATGCGCAGTTATCTGCGGCTTTTCGTTTCGAATACCAAAGATTAGGTTTTCTGTGCCAGATTGGAGCCCATTTTTATCCACAGCATTGATTTTCAATCCATATACGCCATTTGCAGGCAGTGAAAATGTTAAGGTTTCGTTGACCTTCCCCCGGTTGTCAGAGGTCATGGTAACGGTAATCGGTGTTTCGGAATAGCCGTCAATATCCGTTCCATCGGGATTGATAATGCGGTATGCGGCTGATTCAACTCCGCTGATATCATCAATTTCCAGTTTCAACTGTTGTGTTGGTAATAACAGTGAACTTTCCGACAGCCAAATTGCTTTTATTTTAGGTCTTGCATTATCAAAAACATAATCCTTTGTGTATATTCGCCAGTTACCTGAGCGCTGCTCTGTTACCCTGTATTCAAGCGTATAGTCACCATCAAGCAGCCTGTTTCCTCCATCTGCGCCGATCTGCTGCGCCGCGCCAACCTCTTGTACTCCCGTATATGTGGTAAAATTCTGACTAAAGCCGGAACCATCGTTAGATATCCACCGATACTCAGTTTTGTAATTGGAATCTGTTAAATCAAACCTAATGCTATAGGCACTTTTTGGATAGGTGCAGGGTTCGGTGATGAGAGTATCCTTAGTGTTGTAATTATATATTTTTATCCCCTTTGAGAAATACAAACCGCCCTGTTCGGTTCGTGAATCATTGCCTGAACTGTCGGCAGTGTAATAGTATAGCTTCCCTTCAAGGGTTTCACCCTTTTTAACTTTAAGTACTGCCGTCGCGGTATCGGTTCCGCCCTCCACAAACATCCATTTGCCAAGAACCGAGTCAATTTCACCCGTTGCCTGTTCAATCGTTTGCGAAACCGGGTCAGGCATTTGCTGTCCATCAGCGACAAAACAGTAATATGTCCTTGCCCAGGATCCGTGTTCACGGCTATTTTGTAAATCAGTTATTGTAAAAAGATAATCGTTTCGTTTAGTGCCGTCCGCCGCTTGATTTTGAATGGTTTCGGTAACCATAACCCGAGGCGCCTGACGATCAATATAAACATTTTCTATTTCATAGTAATCGCTGCCATTTAAACCGTTATCAGCGTCATCCCAGCCGTAAATCCGCAGCTTATACTGTCCTTCGGTAGGGTCTGCCGGCATCAGCCAAATTTTTGCATCGGTGAGAACTGATGTGTTGACCGGCGCTTGCACCAGTGTTTTTGAACCGCTCCCCGTATAACCTGTAATTGCCACCGGGGAGCTTCCATAGGTTTCGTTATTTTTCTGATACAATTCATACCGCAAATAACGCTGGTTACTGTCGGTATGCGGCTGATTTGGATATGGGTACAGCGTTTCACTGCTAACAAAATGAAAACCATGCTTAGCGCTAATGACGTTTTGAATGGATATTTCAGTTCCATTCATATCGGTCAGTCTCACCGAGGGTGCCTTTGTATCCACCTTGTGGGTTGAAAAATAATAGGATCGGGAGGTTTCTCCGCTTTCAAGCATATATGTTCTGCCACTGCAAGAAGATGATACATTATCCAATTGAAGCCTTATACCGTCGTTCACACCGCCGCTTTTCTCCATTGGTACCTGCCCTTTGAAAGTAAGCGTACCGCCTGATTTAGTCATTGTCATGTTACAAAGCTTATTCGAGGTGCTGTTGCCCATATACAGAGCAGGTGTGCATTGGAAATTAGCCACAAGCTCCTGTTTTTGCTCCTCTGTGATGTCGGCGCAGTGGATGGAGGTGGGGTTAATGGTAATGGTTACATCTTTATATTGACGGTTTAGATAATTAAAATCCGTACGAGGAGAATAAGTTTGCGTTTGGTTGATGCTTGCATCGCCAAGCTGAAAACAACTGCGGTAAAAGGTAAAAATACATTCTTTGACTAATTGATCATTTAACAATCTCAGGTGTGCCGACGAAGCATTGGTTGAATATTTCGAAAATGCCAATTTTACAGTCAGTGTAAGAGAACCTATCCCCTGATGTGTCCCGTTTGATACCTGTGCCATGGCTTCATACAGCTTTTTTTGATTAATAAAAAGGGATGCGTCCTGTGCGGCGGAAGCCGGGGTAAACGAAAACCAGCCAGTACCCACGCCGGAATTTGACAACGAATAGGTCATTTCGGGTGCATCATCGTACAGCATTACATTATATAAACCATACTGGTCGAAAATATTTCTGTTCCAGCTATAACTTAGATTTGTGCTGGTATTTTGATCTAAATAGAAGGTTCCATTCCAAGCATCCAGGCCTTGGTAGTTTTGAATGTTTCTTGCCGTTACAGATCCAACAGGCTTAAGAATCTTTCCCTGACCCTTTGTCCATGTATTATAATCGGTTTTTTCTGTATAAATGAGTGAGGTGTCACCGAATCTCGGAAACGCCATTTGAACATACTGACAATGCCAATCATCAGTGCCGTCCAGTTGAATAAACAGCTGGTTTATCATCCATGGCGCCTGCATATCCTTTGTAAACTCATACAGTCTGCCGTCATTTCGTTCGTGATCATCTTCTCCATCCAGGTCGCATAAATCGCTTACTTCACTGTCGTTGTAAAACCTGAAACCGGCGTACACATTTGAATCCGTACCCGCGCTGCTGATATTTGATGTTTTAATAAACAGACCATACTTAAAGCTGGCTGCATCCACATTTAACGGCATTAGCGGAAACAGCATGGTGATTATTAGGAACAAAAATAAGGTTCTTTTTTTCATAATGTGCCTCCTCTTATTTTACTACTATAAATCCAAGTTGATCCTGCGTGATAACAAATGATACTGAACAACGAACCCAAATTACCAGTACCGTATACAAGGCTGCTTTTGATTTCATGATGATGCACAAACTGGCTAATCCTGTAATATTATAAAATAATATATAGGTATTTACATCGTCCGAATGGACTAATTTGACTAAAAATAAAAAACCCCCGCTTCTATAAGCGGAGATATCATTCCATAGCGCTTGACGCCCGGCAGATTAAGCTCACATTATCCTGTACTCTTTAAGCTTTTCGGCAAGCTTTGCACGACGATCCACGGCAAGCTTCTGAAATACGGCTCGAAGATGTGCCCGTATAGTATTTTCAGATATGTTTAATTTTTTTGCTATCTCGCTGTTGTGCAGACCCCGGGAAGCGAGCAGGGCTACTTCCCGTTCCCTTATAGTAAGTGATTCCGGAAGCAGCTCGGGACTTAAGTCTTTGTACAGCTTTCTCCAACCCACCGCAAAGCGGCTTTTAACCTGTTTGAAATGCTGCAGCAGCTCGGGGTGTTCCTTTTCTATCAATTTGTCACTCAATCCTTTCAAAATCCAGGAAAAGGAGGCAAACGGGAAAATAAGCCCATCAGGTAAGGCTTTCATTGCAGCCTGGCGTATAAAAACCCATGCACGATAGCTATCATTCAGCTGCATATACCCTGCAGCCGTAACAAGAGAGATAAGCATGAAAAAAAGAGGGTTGCTCTCCGAGCTCATCTGGAACCATGCTTCAGTGAACCCAACAACGCGCGTAAACTCGCTTCTGTGCAAAAGATAAAGAGCATGGAGAAAAACAGCCGGAAGAACAAGCGCACTTGATAGTCTGTGTTCTGAAAAATCACCATTTTTGATCCAATCGGCGATATCATCCACTTGTTGAAGCTCACATAGTAAGAAGGCACACAGGATGTCAGATACTGCACGGCTGGTAAATGAGTTCTGTAAGGAAGCAGAAGCCTGTGCTATGGATTTCACCGCATTCTGCCAGCCAACCGCATCAGCCTTATGCAGAGCAATCTGACCAAGCTGCTGGATAACTCCAAGCAGTACAAGACTTTGCTGAGTGCCCTGCGCAAGATATAATGCTTTATATGCGTAGATCTCGGCATTACCAAGATCCCCTCTCTGGTAGGCCAAGGAAGATCTGAATAATGCACCTGCTCCGCAACCATGACCGCCGGTAATTCGCGAATAAAGAGCTATATATTCCTCAAAATATGCAGCCTCACGGTCCGCCTCACCTTTTTTTGTATAATATACCGAAAAGGGCACATAGATGCTGAACCACAAATGTGATTGAGGCAAAATCACCTGTGAACATTTACCTGCAAATAATGGTTCGGCTTCTTTTAATATAGATGCCATCCTAACCGAATCCGGATGGTATTTGAATGATGATAAAAGCAGCCATTCCCCAAGGAGCTCAGGCTTCGATTCCTGTGCGCTAACAATTGGATAAAGAGCATCCATGAGAATATCAAAGGCATTATCAAGACCGACGGTTTTCAGTCCCCAGCAAATGTTTAGCATAGACAGGGGGTATCTCGTTTTAAGTTCATAGGAGCATTGTGACAGATCTTCAAGAAGGGAGATAAAAGACTCATTTCCATACCTCTCAAGTATTAAGGGGGTAAGGGATATTGAAAGAATTCTGTCATAATCCTTTGCTTGCCGGTATAAATTGACAGCTTCATAAATCTTTCCCTCTTTCCTGTACAGATCCGCTGTTTGCAGTATATTTTCTGTTTCAAAGGCAGAGGTGTGCTCCCGCCGTGTGATAACCTTTTTTCGAAATCTCATCTTTGCCCCTTTTTGCCAGCTCTACATTTTCTCCGTATATTTTTCATATTGATAAATCAGGTTAAGCCAGCTTTCGTTTAACCCTATCTTTTCCAGCTCCCTTCTCATCGATGGCCAATCTTCTGGTTTATATACCGGAATATACAGCGCAATACGCATATATTTTTCGCCATCGGACGAACAGCGAACCTCGCTGACCAACGCCTGCGCCCCGGCAGTGATTGCAGGAACACCCTGTATCACGCCGAGTAAATCAAACTGATCAAAAATGCCTTCGTTTTTACCAAGCAATTCAGCATCCCCTGCTGCCTGACGCAGGTTCCCTGTAAACAGAAGGATCTGATTTATAAGGGCTTCGACCCTGTCAACCTTCATCATGGAAATTGTTGTTGGAATATTCGCTTCGATACCGGCATGAAGTATAAACGAATCCAAAATCAGCCTGCCCAGTCTTTGTGTCTGGATGGACGGATTTCGTTCCAAAGCAGCAAGCCAGGTTGTGTAGTATAGTCCGCAGGCCGGTGTTGCTTCCTCCGAAGCAATAAGATATTTGGTATGGTTTCTTAGCGCATAAGCTACTTCCACCGTACCCATCAAACAGGCATCAAAAGCAATAATCTCAAAGAAAACACCGGCATCTGCTATCGCATCACGCAATTCGGACACCGGCATGGTTTTACGGTTGTTCAGTTCATCGGCGCCAAAGCCGCCCTTTATACCATATCCATGATCCCATAGCACAAGGATATAACGCTGCGAAGGCGCTTCGGTCGCGCCCCATCGAATGAAATCGGTTAAAGATTGCGGATCACAGGCTGTAGTTGCTATATTACCTTCTATTTTACTTAACTCGCTTCCTTGCACACAAAATCGCTCAGCCTTTCGATCTGTCATCCATTCATTGCGATACTGGATTGTTCCGCCGGTTTGAAGTAAAACGCGGCAGTTCTTGTCCGGTGCGGCCAGTAAAATTTCCTTTAGATCATTGCTCAGTCTGCCTTGCTGTGACTCCAAATCTGAGCCGACAGTATAAATCAACACTGTTGTTGAAGAGAAAGCTTCCTTCTGTTCCCATTGCTCCCAGCATCTTTGCGCATCAATCAATTGCTGCTGTGTAAACACTCTCTGTTTGACAAGGGCTTGCCCTAATGTCTCCACACTGTCCTTTTTCCGGGTATTGAGTGTATAGCAGGTTAGTTCGGCCATTTTTCCACGGTCAAATTCTCCGTTTTTTGTCAGCACCTCACCAAATGCCAATGCGGCAAATGGTACGGCATTTTCATAGGTAAAGTCGCCATTACTGTCGTCATACCCCAAAACGCGAAGCAGCATTGTACAATACTGCTTTAAAGAAGCTTCCTGATTACCTCCGAAGCAGTCGGCAGATATCCCTTTCACAATCCCATGGTAATAACCATAAGAAACATACGGCTCATCCCATTGTGTATCCTTGAAAGGGTGCGGATAGGACTGTTCAAGGGCAACTTGCTCTTTTCCCAATAACCGGATGATCATTACCAGAATCTCGGACCTGGTTGGTATGCGATCTGTTTCGTAACCATTGCCTGTTCCACGTAGCATGCCCAACATATTCAACGCTTCAGACCATGTGGAATTGCGTTCCAAACCATCATGGCCGCTTGTTTCGTTCAACACGCTTAATAGATTCAAACCCTCTGAATATGGCAACATACCAGAAACAAATACAGGCATCTCCACGCCCATGCAGACTATTATCAGTACAGAAATCAAAAACTTCCTTGCAGAATTCATCATTTTCTTTTGACCCCGATTCTCTACGCTCCATAACGGTTTTCCTGTGAATTCACTGCAATGTTACCACAGTCACACCGCTTTCTCCTTCACCATACTTGCCTAACCTATAGGATGCCACATGGGCATGCTTTTTTAAAAAATCATGAATCCCTTTGCGCAGAACACCGGTGCCCTTTCCATGGATAAGCGAAACCTCATGGAGACCTGCAATCACCGCTTCATCTATATATTTGTCTGCTTTCTCGGTTGCCTCTTCAATATTGTGACCACGTATATCCAATTCGAGCTTAACACTGCCTGTTTTTATACCCGTTGCCCGTGATGCTTGAATGATATCCAGCACCTGCTTTTGTTCGTCTAAAAGACGAAGCTGTGTTATGTGAATTTTAATTTTCATTATTCCGGCCTGAATTTGAACCTGTCCATCCTTGTCAGGAAGCTCCAGCACTGTACCCTTTTGATTAAGATTTAGTATCATCACCGAATCTCCAATTTTCAGGTTTTTCGGGGGTTTTGCATACCCCTTTCTGGGTAACACGCTCTCAGCTATCTGGTGATCCAGTGTATCAAGCTTCTGGCGGATGCTTTGCTTTACAGCCATCATTTCCTGGCTTTCAATTGCCTGTTGATGTGTCTTTTCCAGCTCCTTTAATCGCTCCATCATCTCATCGGCCTCGCGCTTTGCATCCATTATAACACGTCTTGCTTCCTGCCTGGCCTGATTAATAATAGCTCCTTTTTCATCCTCAAGCTTCTTTTTTTCCTGCTTTGACACTTCCTTCAGCCGTTGGATTTCACGTTTATCTCTTTCTGCCTGCTCCCTTTCCTTTTCAGTTGCCAAACGGTTCCTTTGGATATCAGATAAGAGCTCTTCAAATTGAATATCTTCACCGGTTAAAAAATTTTGAGCTTCCTGGATAATATCGTCACCAAGACCCAGCCTCTTTGATATGGCAAAGGCATTGCTTCTTCCCGGGATTCCAACCAACAACCGGTATGTGGGACGTAATGTTTCTACATTAAACTCGCAGCAGGTATTTTCCACGCCCTCAGTGGACATTGCATATAGCTTCAACTCACTGTAATGGGTGGTAGCCATAGTCCTTATTTCTCGCCTGGTAAGGCTCTCCAGGATTGCAGTGGCTAAAGCAGCACCTTCGGTGGGGTCTGTTCCAGCACCCAGCTCATCAAATAAAGCCAACGAATTATCGTCAATTTCTTTTAATATATGAACAATATTGGTCATATGGGATGAAAATGTGCTAAGGCTTTGTTCTATACTTTGTTCATCCCCTATGTCAGCAAAGAGCTTTTCGAATATCCCCATTTCACTATTTTCAGCCGCAGGTATGTGAAGCCCCGACTGTGTCATCAATACAAATAGACCGGTAGTTTTCAATGTAACAGTTTTACCACCTGTGTTGGGACCTGTAATAACCATTGTTGAAAACGTTTCCCCCAGGCTTATATCGATGGGAACAACATTCTGTGGAGCAATTAATGGATGTCTGCCCCTTTTAATGACAATTTTCCGCTGAGTGTTGACAACAGGTTCAATCCCCTTTATATCCAAACTGTATCGAGCCTTGGCAAATGCGAAATCAAGCTGTGCCAATATGACAATATTAGCGCCCAGCAGTTCACTGATGTTGGCAACCTCTGCTGTAAGCTCCATCAAGATGCGTTCAATTTCCTGTTCTTCCCTGTTTTTTAATTGACGAATTTCATTGTTGGCCTCAACAACCGCCATAGGTTCAATGAAAAGGGTAGCTCCGCTGGAGGACATGTCATGGACCAATCCGGGAATTTGGCTGCGATGCTCTTGCTTTACCGGAACAACATACCTGTCTCCGCGCATTGTTACTACTGAATCCTGCATATATTTCTTATTATGAGCCGAATGAATTATATGATTTAACTTCTCTTTTATGGATTCCTGCATCTTCCGTATATTTCTACGGATATTCGCCAGCTGTGGGCTGGCGAAATCAGACAGATTGTCCTCAGATTCAATAGATTGGTTAAGCCTGTCTTCCAGAGCCCTGCTTGTGCCCAATGCCGTGCATAATTGATAGATGGTATTGGTATCAGCCAGCTCCATTCTATCTTGGGTTATATATCCTTTCAGCTTCCTTGAAGCCCTCAGAACATCGGCGATTTTCATAAGCTCACCAGGATTTAGCATTCCTCCGGCTTCCGCCCGTCGGATTTGGGTTCGGATTTCATGAATTCCGCCCATAGGTGGAAATCCTTTTCTAAGAATACAGGTAACAGCATCGGTGGTTTCTGACAAGGCTTGTTTAACAGCATCTGCATCCATTGACGGCAAAAGCTCTGAAACCAGTGTCTTGCCCAGCTGGCTGGATGCTCTTTCCTTTAATATATCAATAATTTTATCATATTCCAGCACTTTTAATACTTTCTCTTCCACAATTATACCTCTCAAGCGTGGCTATTTTATGCTCAAGTAATTTAATAAGATATATACTAACAGCTTACAAAGGGTTTCAGGATGGATCCCTCAACCAAGTGGAAGCTTTGAGCCTTCATCCGCTGCTTCACAGTTCGCACATAAACTTATTATAACATACACAGTTGTTGAGTAAAAGTAAGATAATGCCCCTTGGGTGCACGGAACGAATAAACATTATTTCCTTTTAAGAACCCCCTAAAAGTTTTTAAAATATACTGCTTGGCATCAATGTTATAAGAGTCAGCGATTAAGATTTAAACCCTCAAAAAAAGGAAGCAAGAGAAACCTCTTCCTGCTTCCTTTTTCATGGATATCAATATATTGATAAGCAACAGTCCTCTATCTATCTTGTGAACCATCCTCCTGCCACATTTTGTAACGCATCAAAATTGCAGCTGCCTCCGCTCGTGTAGCTTTTCCCAAGGGGTTGACCGTTGTTGAGGTATTGCCCTGAATCAGACCATTTTCAACAGCCCATGTCATGGCTTCAAATGCGAAATCCGAGATATGTGATGTATCGGAGAA
>JAAYJG010000489.1 GCA_012523055.1 Ruminiclostridium sp.
TAAACAGCTGAAATTAAAGGATCTTGGCAAAATCCTCTATGACAGCCTCATCACCAGCTGCAAAACCATGTTTATTATCGCAATTGCCAATTTCCTGGCTTATTTCATGCTGCACCAGCGCATCCCGAACCAGGTGATCAATGGGCTGATGGGTGTGACCACCAATCCGTCTGTTTTGATTTTATTGATAATCTTTGTTCTGATCGTGCTGGGTTGTTTTTTGGAGGGAGTATCAGTGATTCTGATCACAACCCCCATTTTCCTGCCTATCATTGATGCCATCGGGATGAATTATGTACAATTTGGTGTGAGCATGGTTCTGGCCTCAATGATAGGTCTATTGACACCGCCTGTTGGAATGAGCCTGTATGCGGTGTGCAGCGTGGCAAAAATCAGGCTTGCGGAGCTGTCGAAAGCGGTATTGCCCTATGTTTTTGGTATTTTTGTTGTTCTGCTGCTTTGCGCTTTCTGGGAACCGCTGTCCTTATGGTTACCCTCCATGATCGGGTAAGGAGTGTACAATGATGAAAGTATTAAAAAAGATGGATGTAGTTTTGGAGCTGGTGTTACGCTGGTTTGTTATCGCGATGTTCATCGGGATCGGTGTATTATTGTTTGGCCGGGTAATTATACGGGTTGCACGGATTCACATTCCCATGTCCTGGTCTGATGAGATAGTGGAGTGGATGATGGCATGGATGATCTTTACCGGTGCCACCTTGTTGGTGAGATATGGTGATCATTTCCGGGTTGATTTGCTGCAGGAGAAGTTTAAGGGCCGTCCTTGGGTGAATGTTTTGAATGTTCTCATTACGATATTAAGCATTGCATTCTACGCCACGCTGCTATACTATTCGATTCTGCTTGTAAAGGGGGCCAACTGGTTCTCTCCCATTCTGAAGGTATCCACGCGGGTGCCCTACCTCAGTATGCCCGTTAACTGTGTGCTGATCCTGTTCTATCTGATACGGGATCTGGTTGTTGAAATGAATGGGTTTAAGAAGCTTCGCCCACAGGCACCTCCTGATGTGAAAAGGGAAGCTGCCTGACAAGGTCATGTTGAAAAAGTTTAATCCTATCCTGCTTGAGCTGTCTGAAGTGGCTTCAGCTTGTTTGGGCAGCTCCTTTTTCATCGGTATAAAGGCCCCGCTGTTATTCGCGGAGGCCTTTTGTTCCTTTCAGACAATCAGTATCCGTAAACAGACTTTTTTGAACCTAAAACTTTGAAAACTTTATAAGCTGGCGCTGAAAACATCTTAACCTTCATGGTGGAGTGAGAAACCATATGCTTGTACAGCATTACCAACCGGGGCTAGAATAAACGGAGACAGAGCACGCCCTATATCACTGTGCTCAATCCTAAAACGATAAAGCCGAAAATGACTGTATGGCAGTAATTGTTGCTACAGCCGTGGACCCCTCCTGATTTCCCTTAGAATCCTAATTTCCGCCAAAGTCGAACCTCTTACAAACGTTTTTTCAGTTTTGTTACCAAAATTTTAGCCCTTCACAGGGCTGATTTACTGTGTTTTATTCTATGAAGATATTTGCGGTTGCAGATTAATAGTATACAATAATGGGTAAGTAGTTAATATCTATTTGAAGGAACATACTAAAATAAAGCATTCGAGGTGGCATCGGTATGAGTTCAATACTTTCCAGACTGCGTGAGGTTGATGTAGAGAAAAGGGTTGGTGACCTGGAAAGAGAGGTCAGCAAAGATGCACTGAAGCAATTCCGGCAATCCGGGGTTAAATTTGTGGCATCTCATCCCAAAATTGAAGGGGTGTATTATCGGGCTGTTCATGACCTGATGAGCAACATATACAATGCGGTTAACGGAACCCCCCTGCTGATTGAGGGCGATGTCTATATCGGCTGCTGGCTGGAGAGCACCGGCACAATCAAGAGCGAGCGTCTTTCACGCTTCTGTCCGCAAACAGCCCAGTCGTGTTTTGAGCTGTTTGCCGACTTTCAGAGGGAAGATGGATTGATCCCATACAAAATAACGGATCAGGGTGCAAACTTCCGCCAGATTCAAATGGTAACCCCCCTGGCCAGAAGTGTTTGGAACCACTATTTAACCAATGGCAGGGACAAAAAATTTCTTGAAAAAATGTACAACGCCATCGCCCGGAACGACCAGTGGCTTTCGGTCTACAGAAATACACGCGGCACAGGCTGTGTGGAAGCCTTCTGCACCTTTGACACGGGGCATGACCGTTCCGCCCGGTTCTGGCATGTGAATGACATTCCCTTCGAGAGTGATCCCGCTAAGTATGACCCGGATTCTCCAATTCTACCATTTCTGTCACCGGATTTAACGGCTAACGTATACTGTCAGCGCAAATATCTGCAGCGTATGGCTGAGGAGCTTGGCAAAGACGGCAGCGTATGGGCAGCCAAGGCTGAACAGAGCCTTAAAAGCTTAATGGAGTATTGCTACGATGAAACAGACCATTTCTTTTATGACCGTGACCGGAATAACAGGTTTGTTCATGTACAGTCCATCGTACAGCTGTATGTATTCGCCAATGAAGTGGGCGACGGAGCTATGTTTGAAGACGCCTTGAAAAGATACCTGCTGAACACCCAAAAGTTTTTTGCGCGGTATCCACTTACAGGCATTGCTTTAGATCAGCCGGGTTTTGATCATAATTCCCTTTATTATAACAGCTGGTCCGGCAAATCCAGTCACCTGACTACGCTTCGTACACCGCACGCTTTTGAATATCATCACCGGTATGTGGAGTTGAGCTGGATCATGAAGCCTATCCTCTCCCATCTGTCGAGAAGCACCAAATTTTCGGGAGGCATCAATTCCTGGACCGGTGAAGAGGGTGAATCCAAAAACTTTTCGGGTGCAATGCTGTGCCTGTTGGATTATCTGGAACGCTACAGCGGTATTTTACCCACTCCGGAGGGTGACTTATGGTTCACAACGCTGATTCCTTATGGCGAGGATTATGGACAGACTGTTGCCGAAGCAACCGGCTATGCCAGAAAAGTGGACGGAACAGAATTTGAACTGATTAATGAAAAATCGAATTCGACAGTCTACAAGGATGGAACAGTTCTGTATTCCATTCCAAACGGTGTGCGCGTGGTAACAGACAGGAATGGCGAATTAAAAGGCTTAATCGGGCTGTCGGTACGAACAATAACGGGGCAGCTTTGTTACAAAGATCAAACAATCCCGTTTTCTGTCGCGGGGAACGAAAGGCTTGAATATACCGGCACAGGGTTTGTTTCAGTTGAAAACCCGGGGATTGTGATGCCCTATTATGAAAAAATTGAATAAAGTCCGTTTCCTGTTATTTGATGATATCGCCTACGAGAACCATAACCTTTTGTTGCTTTCCACCTTGGTTTAAATACGTGCGAATTGGGGGGGGCGAACCGATTTTCAGCTCCCCTAATCCTTAATTCTATGATACCATGTCAGGCCCAGCATAATTTTATCCTCTTCCTGGTTGTAATCATCAATGAACTCCAAATTTATCCTGTCACCCATGTGTCTTTCCTCATAAATAAGCATCAACGGAGTTCCCTCGTAGAGGGTTTCAATTTCATCATAATAAATAATGGTATTTCCGATCAATTGATATTTTCCAGTTTGAATAACAATGCCGTCTTTCATTCCTCCGCAGCTTGCTGCAACCACCCGATAGGTTCCGTCAGGGTTGAAGCAATAGCTCCAGTCAAAGGAAGGCAGACTGATCGCTCCTGTCACCATATCTTTATATCCTGTAAAGAGGTTTACATGGGAAGAGGACCAGGAACCTTCCAAAACCGCTTGTGGGAAATTATTGGGATATTGGAAACACAGCCTTCCCTGGAACATTGTGTTCTGCATTTCAAACAATCCAATAAACAGATTCACTGGAACATATACCGTATCACCCTCTTGATATGGCCCAACAGTAATATCAACAGCTTGCCCGGACAAATACGCTGTGGGGCTGCCAATATTCATAATAACCTGAATCGTAATTTCTCCCTGATCGTTTTTCCAGCCAACAGAGATTTTCCCGTCCTGAAGGGTTACCTCAGGATACTTGTAAGATGAGACAGGCATTTTAAAAGCATACTTGAACCGTTCGAAAGGAAGAAAAATGTAGCTATCTCCATCGATTTCCTTCGTCTGATATTCGTCTTGCTTAAACTCCGTATCCAGAATGATAATGCTTCCGTTCCAACCCTGACCACCCGTTTGCGCCGAACCGCCCCCGGACTGCTGATTTCCAGCCCCGATAAACCATTCATAGGCTCGGGTACAGACTATCACAGCCACTTCACGAGAGCTGTTTCCGTCAGGATCAAACCTGAATGTACCGTCCTTGTTGTCAATACCTTTAATGATACCTGCTTTCGAGCAGTAGTAAACACCATCCTGAGCCCAGCTGTCGATCAGGTTGTCATCCGAGAATTTTGTGCCGGAGGAGGCGGAAAAATCCCCGTTGGGATCCATCGCTTTCAAGGTTCTGAACAAAAAGGTTGCTATTTGCTCACGGGTTACAAGCAGCTCCGGACCGAATTTGTCTCCGCCGATGCCCCCTGTGATTTTCAGGTTTGCAGCCTTAAGTATTTCTGGGTTTTTCGTATCGGAAAAGCTTTCATTTCCCGTCTGGGCTGTTTTTCCGGTATAGGTTTCATACAATCGAACGGCAATTTCCGCAAACTCTTCCCGGGTAATGCTTGCAGCCATGTTGTTCTTAATTTTGTCTGTTATCAGTTTGTATGCTGCAGCTTTATCCAGCTCGGGTACCGCCCAGTCAGAAGCACCTTTGTAATCGCCTGTCGCGGCTTGAGCCCTCATTGGAGTAATTGTAAAAAGCAAAGTAACACACAGAAGCATCAGGATAATTCTTTTTTTCATCATTATCTCTCCCTTTCGTTCCGGCAAATAACGTAAACTGCATTTTACAACCGGACTAAAGTTTATGTGTATGTCATCCTGAGTGCAACGAAGGATCTTACGGTATATCACGGAAAGAAGCTACTTAATAATTTCGCCCACACCGTCAAAGACATAATTCGGACGGTATGGAAATTGTTCTATGCCCTGCCGTGTCGTAACACCACTGAATACCAAAACGGTATCAATGCCCGATTCAATGCCGGCAATAATGTCTGTATCCATCCGGTCCCCGATGATTGCGATATCCAGGCTGTGCAATTTAAGCTTTTCCACAGCGTGGCGCATGATCACCGGATTTGGTTTTCCTATGTAGTAAGCCTGTTTGCCTGTTGAAAGCTCGATTGGAGCCATCAATGCGCGGGTTGCCGGAACGATGCCCTTTTCAGTAGGCCCTGTCAGATCGGGGTTGGTTCCGATCAGCCTTGCTCCTTTTCCCACCAAATGCACGGCCTTCTCAATTTTTTCAAAGTTATAACCGCGGGTTTCACCGACAATCACATAATCCGGGTTTACATCATTCATTGAAATGCCCGCGTCATACAGGGCGTTGATGAGGCCTGGCTCACCAATTACATATGCGCTCCCACCCGGGCATTGGCTTTGCAGAAAGCTTGCTGTTGCCAGCGCACTGGTATAAAAATGAGATTCGTCCACATCCATCCCAAGCCTTTTCAGCTTTTGCATCAATTCCCTTGGAGATCGTTCACTGCTGTTGGTTAAAAAGAGAAACTCCTTGTTTTCCTTCTGAAGCCAATTCACGAAGTCGACAGAACCATCCAGAAGATGATTCCCGTGATAGATCACACCATCCATATCACATATAAACCCTTTTTTACTTTGAAGCGCATTCATAAACGGTTAACCTCTCTGTCTAACTTCATTTTAGCTTGTAGTCTTATTATAACAATCAAAACATGTGTATGCAATTACCATTAAAACAAATGCACATCCTTGATCCATCTGAATCTTTTAAAATTTCTCGGCAATAATCTCAGTTTTATAGCAACAGAAAAAAATGTTTTTCAATTGCAACACACCCGGGCTGATATGCAGCTGCTTCAATGGCCGCATTCAGCGAAAGAAGGTTGGTTTGATCAGCAATGCCGACGATCACCCGAACGATTTTGCGAATTTCCTTCGTATCGTTATTCAAGCTGTTGATCTCCTCGACGATTTTTTCCGATGCGAGTTTTGTCTGATCAGCTTTGTCATTCAGGCTATTAACGGTATCCAGGGCTTGTATGATGGTTCCCTCTGGTAAAAAGCTTCAAAAATTGTATACAAATTAATGAGTCTTGACAATCCATGTGCATTGCAATTGCAAAGTAAGTGCTTCTGTTGCTATAATCATATCATAATAACAGAACTCGGCTACAAAGTAATAGCAAGGCAGGCAACGGTAGATCTTGCGGCAACTATTTTGATTAGAGGATACGCCTTGGACTTATTACAATCAATTAGTAAAGGATGATGGCAATGGAAATGAAACCGGCCCGTTCCAAATGGAAGGGTACCATGACCGATCGTGAGAGGTTCAATAACCAGATGCATTATAAACCGATAGACCGTTGTTTTAACATGGAGTTTGGTTATTGGGATGAGAACTTTACTCAGTGGCCTGTTTTTATGGAAAATGGTATCCGAAACAATCAGGAGGCTGATCTCTTTTTTAATTTTGACAGGATTCACATTCTGAGCGGGAGCCTCTGGATGTCTCCTCCCTTCCCCAATACGGTGATCGGAGAAACCAAAACGACAAAGATCATCATGAATAATGACGGCCTGCTGGCAGAAGTGCCGAAAGACGCCCATGACACCATTCCACACTACCTGAAATCCTCAGTTGTCACACCAGAAGACTGGAAAAAATGCAAGGAAGAGCGTTTTAGAAGAAATGATCCCTCTCGAAAGGTTGATGTCGAAAAACTGAAAAAGATACATATACCCGACAGAACCTACCCTCTGGGAGTGGACTGTGGATCGATGATCGGTAAAATCCGTGACATGCTAACCTTTGAAGGTTTGGCTTATGCATGCTTTGATTATCCGGACATGGTGGAGGACATGGTGGAAACCTGCTGTTTGCTGGCAGAGGATTTCCTGGATCAGGTGCTGCCTCATTTTGATTTTGATTATGCCTGCGGTTGGGAAGATATTTGTTTTAAAAACGGACCCATCGTCCGTGTGGATTTTTTTAAGGAAGTTGTCATGCCCCGGTACAAGCGTATCAGTAAAAAACTTCATGCTCATGGCATAGACCTGTGGTATACCGATTGTGACGGCGATGTGCGCCCCATTCTCCCGTATCTTCTGGAAGGCGGAATCAATTGCCTGTTTCCTTTTGAAGTCAATGGCTGCGCCCATCCGGCAGAGCTTCTGAACCAATATGGGAAAGAGCTTCGAATTATGGGCGGTTTTGATAAAATCCAGCTAGGCAACGGCAGAGATGCCATCAAGGCTTATATGGAATCACTTGTTCCCCTCGTGGAGCGAGGCGGCTATATTCCTTTTTGTGATCACCGCTGCCCGCCTAATGTGAAACCTGAAGACTACCTGTTTTATCTGGATTTGAAGGAAAAAATGTTTGGGATGAGATAATCCTCAAACAACCCGGTTTCTGCCGGCTAGCTTACCGCAGTACAAAGCCTTGTCAGCCAATCACACAAGAGGTCCGTGGTTTGGGCCTGTGATACGCCGCTTATCCCGAAGGTCAAGGTGATTCTTATTGTGACTCCACGGTAAGTAAAGTTTTCATCTTCAAGTTCTTTTAGCCAGTTTCACTTCGTCAATTAGCATTTCATTAGCAAACTGGCTTTTTGTTGGCGGAGAGAAGAGGATTCGAACCTCCGGAGCGCTCATCACGCTCACACGATTTCCAGTTGTCAAAAGGCTATTTTTTGTTATATCATCTAATGACATTAAATTCTCAATAGTATTGGTATATCAGTTTCTTCAATCATTCCAAATTCTATTTTGTGTTGCTGTTTACTATTTAACCTGGATTCCCGCAAACGCGTAACGAGGGTTGACACAAAAATGCTCTCCAGGCACTGAAAGTGCTATGTTTCGTCAACTTTCTTATTGCCATTTACATCGTCATGTGATATAATATACACATGA
>JAAYJG010000490.1 GCA_012523055.1 Ruminiclostridium sp.
AAAAATATACTGACGGGTTCTTCCTGAAAACAATGCGATGTCCCGTTCAATATTCTGCGGCACAAAAGCAATAAAATCGGCCACCACGTCAAATTGAAGATCCTTTATCATTTCCCGGACCTTTGCCGGATCCCCGATGTCTGCCCGCAGGATATGGGCGCCGTCCGGAACGAATTCAGATCTGTTTCCACGGTTCAGAAGATACAGCTCCCATCCCCTTTCAACAGCCAGATGAGATATAGCCGTGCTGATAGTACCTGTTCCACCGATAAAAAGTGCTCGCATGGTTTCATCCTCCTTGATGTTAATGTAGAGTGGGAGTCATCTCCCCGTTATTACGATGAATGCATTGAAAAGTCTTAAGAGTTGCGGTTATAAAACCATTATCAGTATACCAGATTTATATCTCTGTTTCCATCTGACTCCGGAATAAAAAACACAAGGACGAATCTCCTTGTGTTTTCATCAGACATCTTCTGCCGGGCATGAAATACTCAGTCCCCGTGAATGAAGCAGGGGATTTTCAGAAAAGCCGTCTTTAACCCCTGCGCCGCAGCAGTGACTGTAACCATTCCCTCTGTTTCCATGTTCGCTTTAATGTAAATGAGCAGTTTCCCGTTGCAGGCGTTTCTGTACGTGCAGGCATATGGTGTCGTGTCCTCAAGGTTTCCGTTTTCCAGACCCGCCAGAACAGCATTTTCCACAGTAACATGAACCTCATTATCAGCCGTATGTACCGTATTGCCTTCAGAATCTGTAATGGTTGCCACAATATGAACCATTTCAGGCGAACTGTGAATAACAGGGCCATCATCGCAGGTCAACATGATTTCAGCGGCAGCACCGGTGGTTTTTAAGCTGTTTTCACAGCGATTTCCGTTCACATCGGTGGCAACCACCCGAATTTCACCTTTCTCATAAGGAACCTTCCATACGATGAACCCCTCGGTTTGCGTGTTTCTGATCTGTTTGCCTGCAGAAATACCGTTCACCCACAGTTCGGCTTCTACACAGTTTGTAAAGCAGATTACACTAACCTCTGACCCGGGGAGATCGCTCCAGACAGGCCTGACAAGAAGGCTGGTCAGATAGTCATCAGGATTCTCTTCCGGTGGTGACGTGAACAGCTGTACCATAGGCTCTTCACACCATAAGCTTTTTCGGAAAAAATACGCCGGTTTTTGAAAGCCTGCCAGATCCAACAAGCCCGAATGGGAGCCATGGCTGGGCCAGCCCTGTGTTTCTCCCAGGAAATCAATTCCCGTCCATAAAAACTGTCCTGAAATGAATGGATGATTCAAAACAGCGTTCCATTCCTTCAGCCCCTTGGTGTTCTCAGCCCCCATGATAACCCTTCCAGGATATTTCTGGTGGTCGGCTTCGTATAGATTTTCCTTGTAATTGTAACCCGCCACATCCAAACATCCAGACAGGCCGGTGATGTTGGACAGCTCAGGAAAGGCCAAGGCCGCTGTAACAGGCCTTGTACGGTCATGCCTTATGACAATGGAAGCAAGCTTCTTAGCAACGGTCACCAACCTTTCAGCGTTTGGCCTGTTTGGATCAAAAACCCGCTCGCTCGCTGGTTTGTTTTTGTCATTGTTCCCGGTAACGGTCTGGAACAATGGATGGCAATAGGGATCGTTGGGGTAATCTATTTCATTTCCAATGCTCCATAAAATAACGGAAGGATGGTTTCTGTCCCTGAGCACCATCTCGGAAAGATCCGCTTCATGCCATTGTGGAAAATCTTCATAATAACCATAATGAGCGGGCGGATATACATTATGCCCCTGTACCCATTTGTTTTTTACACCTTCCCATTCGTCAAAGGCTTCATCGATCACCAGAAAGCCCATTTCGTCGCATAGATCGTACAGCTCGGGCATGTGTGGGTTGTGGCACATGCGAATCGCGTTGCATCCCATCTGTTTCAGGGCGGTAAGCCGCCTCTTCCAGACATTTTTTGTCACTGCGGCACCCAGACACCCGGCATCATGATGGATGCAGACCCCTTTAAACTTCATGTTCTTCCCATTAAGAAAAAAGCCCTTGTTAGGATCAAAGAAAAATGTGCGAATACCAATAATGGTTTTTTCTCGGTCAATCACCTTTTCTCCCTGCAAAAGCTCGGTAATACAAGTATAAAGGTTTGGCGTTTCAACAGACCAAAGCCGTGGATTTTGCAGCTCAATAAACTGTATGCGGTTGATTTTTTCACCGGCCATGGCGTCATAGGTTCTATGGCAGCCGACCACAGGGCTGTTCCCGTCATAAAGCGTATGCCGCACTGTCAGCTTTACATCAGCGGAGGTTTCGTTGACCAGGGTTGTTTCCATCGAAATGAAAGCTCTGTCTGTGGTGATGTTTTCAGTGGAGATAAAGACCCCGTCATTGGAGATACGAATCCTGTCCTTTATCGAAACCGTAACCTTCCGGTTGATACCCGAACCGGTATACCACCGTGAATCAGCTACATCTTTGTGGTCCACCTTTACCGAAAGAATATTCGGGGTGTCGGCGAAGCATGCGAAGTCGGTAATATCATAAACAATACGGGTATACCCGTTGGGCCTTTTTCCAAGATAATAGCTGTTGCACCATACCATGCTGTTGTTGTAAATTCCGTCGAAGGTGACATATACCCTCTTGCCTTTGAAAGCTTCGGGAAGGAAAAACTGCTTTCTGTACCATCCCGTACCCGCGGGCAGATAGCCTGTCCCGCTGGAGTGAGACGTTGAAAATGGGTGCTCCACCGCCCAGTCATGTGGAACATCCACAGATCTCCACGCACTGTCGTCAAACCCCTTCAACCAGGCTTTGGGGTCATCTCCCAGCCTGAATCTCCAACCCTGGCTCAGATCAATTTTGCTTGATATCGTATCCAAATGCATTACCATCCCTAAGTGTTTTTTGCTTACGAACAACCACGTTTCGTGCGGCAAACCGCTTTTGCCCACAAAATCGAGCGTTTTGACAAAGGCAGGCCGTCAGCCGACAGCCTGCCTCCCTTTGAGTTTAATGATATTATCTGTCGAAGTCAATTGAAATTTATTGAAGAGAGTTTTTGAAAGCGGTCATCTGTCGCTGTACCTCGGCGAGAATCTGTTCATTGCCCGCCAGCTTCAGCTGTTCACGGAATTCCTTCACCGCCGTTTCCGGATCCCCGGCCTTACCGACGCAGATAGCGGGCAGCAGCCTGGAAATCACCTCGGTACAAGCGGTTAACTGTGCTTCAACGGGGGATTTGTCAAATACAAAACGTCCATAACGATATGGCTTTGCATAGGTTTCATAGGTATCGTAAATTTCCTTCCAGTTGGCGATCATATCGGCATTGGGGTATTTCAGCTCAAATTTGTCCATACGCCCGCCCCAGAAATTGGATGCGAAGTTATGGCTGTCGGTGATATAGCCTTCCGGCTTCACACGCTTGCCATCCTTGATTTCGTATTGAACACCTTCGAGGCCCCAGTTAAACAATTTGTACATGGTTTCATCATTACGGATCAAATCATAAACCATCAGTGCTCTCTCCGGGTTTTTACAATTCGCTGCTATTGCTGTAGCTCCATGGGTGATGGACATCTTCACCAGGTTTTTGCTTTCCACCGCACAGGGGAACCATTGCAGGTCGGCGCCCGGGATTTCACGTTCAAGCTCTGTCCATGCCGTCACGTAGGTTTGCGTATGGTGCTGGCGGGTTCCGGTCAGGCCTGCCTTGAACTGTACCCAGGTATCAGCGGTATTGTTCAAAGCGTCTTCTCTCCAGTATCCCGCATCGCCCCACTGTTTCATCAGCTTTGCGAAATCAAGCAGCATATCGGTTCCGTCATCCAGAGGCAGGAAGCGGGATCTGACCTCCCACCATTCGTCATCCGATTTACCAAAAGCAAGGCCGCTTTGTACAGCGTCGATGCAGATCAGCTGTGACTTGGAAACAGGATAATGATCATATAAAGCCTTGATATTGGAGGCGCCGGCAATGTCAAACGGTACGACACCATCCTTGGCTTTGTTGTCCTTTACACCCTGCAGATAGGTGCCAAAATCTTCCCAGGACTCAATGGGCTTGGTGATTCCAAATTCCTTCGCCCAGTCTCCCCTGTACATAAACCCATGGTTAATCCATTGGGAATACATATCTTCAGGAATCGCAATGATATCACCGTCCAGAGTTGTTTCCGCCCAGCTTGAAGCGGGGATATCACCCCAGGTGATCGGAGCATAGGTTGGAAGCAGATCGTTCAGTTCCAGGAATGCGCCTCTTTGCGCGTTGGGCCACATTTCCAGCCAGTCGGATGCCGAGTTGATCAGATCCAGGCCTTCTCCTGTTGCAAGCAGCAGATTATACTGGGTCATATAATCGGTCCATCCAATGTATTGAACTTCAAGAGCGCAGTTCAGTTTTTCCTTCAGGTATTTGTCCCATTCGG
>JAAYJG010000491.1 GCA_012523055.1 Ruminiclostridium sp.
AGGATCATCAGCTTTACAGTGCCATTCAAACCGGCCAAAACCATGGAATGCAAACCATGGATGCTGCCCTGGTTCGTTTGTGTCAAAAGGGGATTATTACAAGGGAAACCGCCATTGAACATTGTATTGAGCTGTCCGAGGTGGACAGGATGCTTCGGAACTGGATTTAAGGTAAGGAGAGGTTATGCCTGTTTATAATTACGAATCCTTCAACAAGCAGGGTGAATCCATCAAGGGTCTGATCAGTGCAGATAATGTTTCCGACTGTTTAAGCAGGCTCAGAGACATGGGTTTGACGGTTCTGGAGGTGAAGGAACAGAAAGCCTCGCAGTTTTCTGCCTTCTTTAGCTCTGAGAAGAAGGTGACACTGGGAGATCTGAGTATTTTCAGCAGACAGCTGGCCGCCATGATCTCCTCCGGAATCCCCATTACAAGGTCACTGTATACCCTAAGTCGCCAGACGTCGAACTCAACCTTTAAAAGCGCTTTGGAGGACATCGCAAAGAATGTTGAATCCGGGATGAGTATTACCGATGCTTTTGCAGCCTATCCCAGGATTTTTCCAGAGATCTATATCGCCATGTTACAATCGGGAGAAATGGGCGGTATCATGGAGGTTACGCTGAAGCGCCTGGCCTCGCAGATGCAGAAGGAAAAACAGCTGAGGGACAATGTCAAATCAGCAACCTTTTATCCGCGTATGCTCATGGGGGTGGCCTTGCTGCTAACCATCGTCATGGTCGTTTTTCTGGTTCCGGTGTTTAAGTCCTTCATCCCGGAGGGTGCTGAAATCCCCGGTGTGACACAGGTTGTATTCAATCTGTCAGAATCCATCCGCACCAGGTGGTACCTTTGGCTTGGTGGTATTGCTGTGCTGGTTGGCTCAGTGATGGCCTTTGTGAAAAGCAAGAGAGGCAAAGTGATTTGGGACAGGATGAAATTTAAGATCCCCATTTTTGGAGAGCTGATTCAAAAATCGGTCATTGCCCGCTTCTCGAGAACCCTGTCAACCTTGATGGAGGGAGGCATTCCCGTCATTCAGGCCCTGCAGAGCGCAGGGCCTACTTCAGGCAATATCCTGGTGGCAGAGGCGGTAAAAAGCGCAACCATCAGTATTGAAGAGGGAAAAAGTATTCATGGGCCGCTGGAGGTCAGCGGGGTGTTTCCGCCGATGGTGACGCAGATGATATCGATTGGTGAGGAAACTGGAGCGCTGCCATCCTTGTTGGATACGATTGCAGAGTTTTATGAGGATGAGGTCAATACCATCACCAAAGGGCTCTCGTCCCTGATCGAACCGATCATGCTGGTAACGGTGGGGCTGGTCGTAGGCGGTATGCTGATTTCGCTGTACTTGCCGATTTTCTCGTCCATTACCTCATCCGGATACTAATAAATGAACGCCGGTTTGTCATCCTGAGCGAAGCGAAGGATCTTAAGAAATAAACGCCGGTTTATCATCCTGAGTGAAGCGAAGGAGCTTTAGAAAAGTACTGAAAAACGATGTATCAGAACACTGGGAGTAAAAAAGCATGGGAATCTTTACGAAATCTTCTGTAGGCATGGAGATTGATTCAAAGGAAATCAGAGTGGCATACGTGGAAGGCACCGCCGACAAGCCGATTCCCCGGGTGTTTGCGCGGCATGCGCTGCCCGAGGGAGTGGTCAGGGATGGAAAGGTAGCCAGCCCCGGTGAGCTGGCTACGGCTATTTCAGCGCTGTGGGCCCGGGAAAACATCAAAAGCCGGGATGTGATCCTGGGGGTCAACAACCAGGATGTCATCATCCGTTTTGCTGCGGTTCCAGATCTGCCAAAGGACAAACTGTATAACCTGATCCACTTTCAATCAACGGATTATATTCCCATACCGATTCATGAAATAGAGCTGGACTATTCTGTGGTTGGCAAAACAAGCAATAATGCCGGGGAACTGCTGAAGCTGCTGCTCGTAGCGGGACGCAAAAACATGCTGAACGATTTCATCGCAGCCCTTGAGGCAGCAAGGATGAAAATCACAGATATCAGCGTATCCATGCTGGCAGCGGTCAGGCTGGTTCCCGAGCAGATGCGCAATGAACCCATCGTGGTTGTCAATTTGTCCAACGACTTCGGAAATATTGTCATCATGAACCAAAACGAACCCGGAATGGCCAGGACCATTGCTTATCCTTCACACATACAACCGTCTTTGTCCAGGCTGACAGGCCAGGACAGATACGATGGTTATACCGCCCGTACCGAATCGCTGGAAAAGGTTTGCAACTACCTTGCCAATGAGATACGCTCTTCTGTACTGTATTACCGGAATCAGGAGCCCGAGCTGTTTTTTCAGCAGTATTATATCACCGGCAGCCATGCCCGGGACGAAGGCGTTCTTTCTGGTATTCGACAGCTTCTGCAAACAGATGTCTCCCTGCTCGATCTGAGCAGCTTGAAGCAGGCAGGCACTTTGGCGGGAGAATCCTCTTCCGATTACACCGTTTGTTATAGCCTGGCCATCAGCGGACTGGAGGGGTGACGAAAATGAAAATGATAAGCTTGCTGCCTTCCGAATATAAAAAGCTGAAGAAATCCGCCAGACAAAGGGAGTTTTTGCTTGCTGCCCTTGGAATTCTATGTATTGTGGCTGTGTTTTCCTATGGCATCATTAAAATCATGTCATCCATTCCCGGGGACAAACTGAGAATGCTGAAATCTGAAAATGAAAACCTGATATCAAATATACAATCCCTGGAATATTTGAATGAACGGGAACAAGGCATCCGCAAAGAAACCGACATCGCAAAGAAAGCAGTGTCCACTCAGCCAGACTGGCTGATGCTTTACACCGCCATCAGCTCCACACTTCCGGAAGGAGTTCAGCTTTCCTCTATCACCGCTGATCCCGAAGAAAACAGAGTTTTATTCAGTTTTCAGGGAAGCGCGGTTTCCGGAACGGTTCTGTCCTCATGGATGGATCAGATGAATGAGCTTGAGCTTTTTTCAGGTCTGAATTTGCTTTATGCGCGGTCCGATGGTGAAAACAGCGATTCGGTGGTTTTTGAAGTGAAAGCGGTGGCAGACAAGCTTCCGCCCTTCGAAATATTTGAGGAGGTGGCGGAATGAAAAAAAAGAACAGCCTTCAGCTATTGCTGATTGTCGCCTTTGTGCTGGTATCCGCCGTATTTGGATATTTAATCGTGAAGGAAGGGCTTTTGATCAGAAAACAATCCGCCGAAATATATCATATAGAGGCAATGATTGCCGAACAGCAGGTGCTGCTTCAGAAACTGCAGGATGCCCAGGCAAGAACATCAGAATATGAAGCCCATTTGTCCGAGCTTCAGAAAATGATTCCACAGGATCCGGATCAAAACCAGTTTCTGGTCTGGGTGCATCAGGCTTCCTCGGACGCTTCGCTGAAGCTGGCAGATGTTTCTTTTGAAACCCATACCAAGGAGGAAGGATACTCTGTCATGCCCGTAAAGCTTTTCCTGCAGGGGAATTATAACAACACACTGCAGTTCCTGTCCAGCCTGATGTATGGGGAAAGGCTGGTGCGGGTGGATGATGTTGATTTAAGCGGCATGGGTGACAACCTGAGCATTGAAATGAAGATCAATCTGTTTTATAAGGGCAACCCTTAAACAAGAGCCCTGGTATCCCTTTAGGATAAACCTATTACAGAAATCAGAGGAGTACAGCCTTGACACAGGAACAAAGAGGTTTTCTTGGAAACCAGCTGATAAAGCTTGGTAAAATAACGGAAGAACAGCTGGATGAAGCGCTGCTGCAGCAAAAAAAGCTTATTGAGCAGGGAAGCAAGGGGATGCTCGG
>JAAYJG010000492.1 GCA_012523055.1 Ruminiclostridium sp.
CAGCTGGTTGCCACCAGAGTCCAATCGTTTTGATCTCCGCTTTTGTTTTTCAAACGGCGATAAATTTCAGTCAGGATTTCTTCGCGGTCATTGGGTGTCAGTGATGTAGAAAGATGGAGAACATCCCTGTTAGTGTTTTTCAAATGCAGTGCGAGTGCCGCAGCCGATTTCACGGTATTCATGACGACCAAGCGCGGTCCCGTCTTTGACAAAATGAAATTTGCCAGAGCTTCCTTATTTTCAAAATGTGGAGGTTTCTCATTTTGGAAATTGTTTTGGATGCGGTTCCTTTCAAAGGTCTCCAAACTTTGGGAAAGCTCGGGAGACAATAATGCTTCTACCTTTTCGGGACTTTCAGCCTTCCAGGCTTTTATATCCTTAAATTCTGCTGTGTCCCAGAATTTGACCGGAGTCCCGGATGCAAGGCAGAAATAACAACCCCAGTTTTTGCTTAAATCCTGTATCCACACCCATGCAGGAGGCATGAGCTTGGCAGGAAGCGCAGCATGGCTTTCATCCACAAAAACAGCACTACCCGGAAGCTGGTGTATTTTTCTTAACTTTGAAGGCCTGTTACTGGCCAGAGTTTCGAAAAACTGTACGGCGGTTGTTACAATGATGGGAGCAGTCCAAGTGGTTGCAATGCTCCGAAGGTCCGAGTTGTAAGCATTTTCTTCATCGCCATAATCGGCCTGGTGATGGTGCTCTGCCACAATGGCAACCGGGTCTTCACCGTCCAGCACAAGCGCTTTCCTATATACTTTTACCGCCTCGGTAATGATATTGGTGTAGGGCAATACCACGATGATGTGACGTAAGTTCCTTTTTTGCGCGACTTGTAAGAGGTGAGCCATTATGGCCGTGGTTTTTCCAGTTCCAACCGGGCTCTCGCAATAGACAATGTTCGTTTCGGGAAGATATGTTTTGCAGTGTTCGTACAGTTTTGACCTTGAGCGGTTTCTTTCTATTAAGGCGTCATCCTGCGGTTCACTATTTTCTTTGCCCAGGGATTCAATATATTCATCCAACTTTTTTGAGCGCTCTTTCCAATGAGGCTCTTCTGAAGTAAATTTTCTCCCGGAAGTGTCGGAATAGTCCGCATCTACCAGACAGCTTAATAGCATTCGGTATTCAACTGGGGAAAACCCATTTTGCTTTTCGAGAGGAGCTGGGGGAATGTTCAAAGAATCAGAAAGAACCTCTGTGTGTTTTTTCAGATACTCAGAAAGGAATTTATCTGTACGCTCTTTGGCGTTTTCAACGTTACTGCGAAAAGGGTATGCCTTAATTTTTTCACTCATGATGTTGGGCAATCCCGGGGCATGATGAGCAAAGACGAAGATGGCGGCGTTTCTGTCGTTTTCGTCGAGCAAGTGTTTTACCCCCGCATCTCTGTGTGGAATGGGGAGTCTTGATTCTGAGGGATTGAGCAAGACAGCCTGGTTTTTCTCATCCAGTTTGCCCAGATCATGCAGATATGCTGCTCGTATCAGAGTTGATTCCAGCAGTGAATGCCTGGCCTCTGATACGAAACAGCACATCTTTTTCCAATTCTCTCTGGATTCAGAGACCACCCCAACCACATGATCTTCGTAAGATTGGGGTGGTTTATTCTTCTTGGCACTATGTGCAAGCGGCTGAACAGACATTACATTCTCTCCATGAGGTCCTCGATCTTTGAAAATTTTCCTTTGAAGGATGTTTTGAAAGATTCGAGGGATTTTTCCAACTGCTTCCCGTCATAATCTTTCCAACATGTCGCTGGCTTAGCATTGTCGCCAATTCTCTGAGGAGTAAGTAATTCAATCATCCGAAAATCACTGAACGTTCCCCGTGGGCTGTTGTGCTCCGCATAAAAGGCATTTCGGATATTAACCTGAGGTCTGATATATGAAGCACTCTGAGTGTATGCGTAAGGGATAAGGCGTAGCAATAGCTCAATATCTTTAGGTGTGCAGTTTGTTTGTTGAGCAGCCGTCGCATTCACGAAGAAAGGCATGGTGTAGACTCCATAAGAGACAACACGGAAACCCAATGGAGCCATCCC
>JAAYJG010000493.1 GCA_012523055.1 Ruminiclostridium sp.
CATTGACAGCGATGTTCTTTACCCTTACAATGGCGTATCCCCTGTCAAAGAAAAACCTTATCGGAAGGAACTTCCTGCTGGGAATGGTTACCTTTACGCTGGTCTTTGGCGGCGGAATGATCCCGGGCTTCCTTGTGATAAAAAGCCTTGGCTTCATCGATAAATATTGGGCGCTGATCCTGCCGGGTGCTTTAAGCACGTGGAATCTGCTGGTTGTAAAAAACTTCTTCCAGGAACTGCCCCAGGAGTTGGAGGATTCCGCGAGAGTGGACGGCTGTACCTCGCTTGGAACCTTCATCAGAATAGTGCTTCCCCTTTCCATGCCCGTTATAGCCACCTTTACGCTGTTTTATGCCGTAGGATACTGGAACGATTACAGAAGCGCTCTGCTGTATGCCACCAATAATAAAATGTGGCCGCTGCAGCTCGTATTAAGGCAAATCATTCTGATGGCTGCAGGGAACATAGACGGCGCAACCTTTGATCAGGCTTATACGCAGCCACCGCTGGAAGGGGTTAAAAATGCGGTTATTGTGTTTGGAACCGTACCCATCCTGGCTGTTTATCCCTTCCTGCAGAAGCATTTTGTCAAGGGTATCATGATCGGAGCCATCAAGGGATAAGAAAGGAATAAGCAGAGCTACAGAAAAGCTTTGTTTATCATAAGAAATAAAAGAAAGGAATGAAGAAAATGAAAAAACTAAACCTTCTCTGCATCTTCCTGGTATTGACGGTGTTACTTGCTGCCTGCGCGATTCCAGGTGTCGGCGGCACGACTACCCCACCGGCGCAAACCGGTACGGAACCAAATGCCCCTGCACCGGAAAAGGTTGAACCGAAAAAAATCAGTATTTTGGCAATTACCTTCTCAGGTACTCCTATTGAGCAGGATGAACCGGCGGTTCTGGCTCTGGAGGAACTTACAGGGTATGACATCACACTGGAATTCCTTTTAAACTCCAGCTATGAAGATCAACTGAATACAAGAATGGCTGCACAGAACCTTCCGGCATTGGTTGCCATCACCGGAAAAACCGCCAGTGTCATCAGCAACTGCCGTGCCGGTGCTTTCTGGGATATCACAGATTATTACAAGAGCTACCCCAACCTTTCGAAGGCAAACGCAATTGTCATGAACAATATCTCCATTGACGGCAGAGTATTTGGTATTTACAGGGCAAGACCCCTCGGAAGAAACGCCATTTCCTACAGAAAAGACTGGCTGGCGAATGTTGGCCTTTCTGAACCCAAAACCATGGATGAGCTGTATAACATGCTAAAGGCCTTCACGTATAACGACCCGGATAAAAACGGCCAGAACGACACCTATGGCATGACCTGGTGTAAATACTTCGGGCCTCTTGACCAGATAGCCGTTGCTTTCGGCGCTCCGAACAAATGGGGCGAAGGCGCCGATGGAAAACTGGTTCCGTATTTTGATACTCCTGAATATATGGAATCCATCAAATATATCAAAAAGCTTTATGATGAGGGCTTGATCAACAAGGATTACGCCGCCATGGAAACCTCCGACTGGACAAAGGATTTCCAGAACAGCAAATCCGGCGTACATATTGACGTTAGTGACCAGGCATGGCGTTTCCAGAAGAATTTCATAGAAAAGCAGCAAATGTCGGATGATCTTGTTTGGGTGATGGGAATGCCCGAGGGACCCAAAGGCAAAAAGGCAATGCCTACATCAGGACATGCTGGTTTTGTAGCCGTCAGCAAAAACGGAGCTCCCAAGGAAAACGACATGAAGGATGCCCTGAACTTCCTTGATCTGTGCAATACAAAGGAAGGTCAGAATATCCTGAACTGGGGTGTTGAAGGCGTACACTACGATTTGAATGAGAAGGGCGAGGCCGCAAGAAGAACCTTTGCACAGGATCCTGTGGAAGGCTTTAACCAATTCATGACCAATGTTGTGGACGGATTGCTGATTCAGGAAGCGCTAAAGCCTGTTCAGAAGCGCCATCTCGAAATTCAGGCCGAAAACATTCAGTACGTCGTCGGCAATCCTGCCGAACCCCTAACCTCTGATACCTATGCGAAAAACGGATCTCAGCTGGATCAGATGATCAACGATGCCAGAAATCAGTTTGTTGCAGGACAGATTGATGAAGCCGGATTCAAAGCTGTAGTCGCAAATTGGTATGCTCAGGGCGGTCAGGCTGTTTGCGATGAATATACTGCAGCATACAAGGCTTCAAAGTAATAAGAACCCAAACCCTGAACCAGTCGGCATGCAGTCCTCTGTATATCCATTGGGGCTGCAAGCAGTAAGAACCATCACTGGATCAAATGCTTTGGCGGTTATGCATTAGCACAGCCGCCGAAGCCATTTTTGGTAGTGTCCGGGGCGACCGGTACGGGTTGCGTTGTTCCAGGGCAGCGTTTATAACGAGGCCCGATGTTACCCACCTCTTAACGTATTTTCAGCTAAGGGCTGAAAAACGTGTGGTGGCGGGTGCCGATTACCTTAATCAAGCGGTGAGCATATCTCCCGCCTCGATATAACAGTGTGTTGCGATTGCAAGCAATCGCTTCCGTTGTTATAATTATATCAGAGAACAACATGCTATTATCGAATTCCCACAGTTCAATTTTTTGGGAAAAGCTTTGGACACGATGACGCAGACAAACCGGGGGGATTTGTATGTTCGTTAATAAGCGGTCAATAAGATTCTTTTCTTTGTTATTTACCTTTGTTTCAATGACTGTATTATTTCCCGCCTGTAAAGGTTATGTCGATACAAATGCTTCCGGAATTTCCGCTGACGCATCTGCGAACCCGTCAAAGCCGGTCGTGATGAAGCTTGTTCTTGGTTATGCGGAGGAAATACCCTCGAAGGACAACCTGATCATCCAGGAATTAAACAAGCTCGCCAATGCCGATATCCAAATTGAATGGACACCGATGGTCTCCTACAATGATAAATTCAAGGTGCTGATGTCTTCAAACAGCCTTCCCGACGTACTTCTGGTGCCGGATGTCAAGAACACCACCTTTGTTGACGGTGCAAATGCCGGATTGTTCTGGGAGTTGAAGGATTATATGCACGAGTATCCTGAACTGAAGGAGATCAAGCCTATTCTTTTGACGAATGCCTCGGTGGAAGGCAAGCTCTATATCCTCCCGCGGGAAAGAACCTTAAAGAGAAAAATGGTGATCTACAGATCCGATTGGGCTCGAATGGCAGGCTTGAGCGCGCCCGATACGCCCGATGGCATTTATGCCATGGCCAAAGCCTTTGCACAGGAGGATTACGATAAAAACGGCCAAAAGGATACCATCGGGTTTGCGCTGGGTACGGTCAACAATGAAATAGACTGCCTTGACGCTCTTGTTGTAGCCTTCGGAGGCTTTAACCGGTGGGGCATCCAGGACGGGAAGGTAACCCCCTCTTTCATGACGGAGGAATACTTTGAAACCCTGAAATGGCTGAGGAAGATGTTTGAAGAGAAACTCATCAGCCCTGATTTTGCCATTACAAAGACCACTCAGATTGTACCCGATATTGTGGATGCTGAAAGAACGGGCTTATGGTTGGGCTATAAGCTGCCGGGACTGTCGGACTCCGTGCTTGCGTCAAAACAGAAGGAAAATCCGGAACTCACACGGGAGGATATTTATGAGTATGTGTTCCTGAAAGGTCCCGATGGAGGAGAGAGGATTGCCGCCGAGACGGGCATAGCGGGCGGGTTCGCATTTCCAAAGCAGACTGTCCGGGACGAAGCAAGGCTAAGGGAATTACTGGGCATTTTTAACGTGATACAAAGTCGTCAGGGACAAATCCTGATCAATAACGGCGTGCCGGACGTTCATTTTAAGCTGGTTGAGAATAAATATGCCAAAACGGTTGATCCCAGCGTTTTCAACAGGGAGGTCAGCCCGGTGGGTCAATTGGGAACGAGCGGCGTTAAAAGTTATATCATTGCGGATGACGATATCACGATAAGATTGGATACTGCAAGAAATACCTACGAAATCAGCAGCATGATATCCGATATAACGGCGCCGTTGGCCTCTGCATCCTACAGCACCAATCATGCGACGCTGCATGGGATTATCAGCGACGCGCAGTTTCGGTTTATTATGGGTGACATCGATGAAAACGGCTGGAAACAGGCGATAGAAAACTGGAAGAACGCCGGTGGAGATAAAACGATGGACGAGTTTACAGCCGCCTATTACAAATAGATTCAGCAGCATTGGACATGATGAAGCAAAAAAAGATAAAAAGAATCTTAACGTTTTGAAGTTGATATTCATGGCATATCAATATTATGTTAATCAATGGAGGAATTGAAAATGAACAGCTTTGATACTTACAGGGATTCGGTTACAGGGTATGAGATCCGTCAGTATACACAGGGGCCAGAGCGAAATACCAAGCTTTATTTTACAACTGAAAACTTTACTTCGGATGATCGCTTTTTCTTCTTTAACAAACAAATTCCCGCCGGTACGAATGAAGTATATAGCGGCAGGGGGAAGCTTTACAAGGCCGAGGTTCAAACTGGTGAAGTGAAGCTGGTTGCCGGGCCGGAATACAGCGGCTTCGCCATGGATCGGTATGAAAATTATGGAGTTATGCTAAAGGGCAATATTGTATGCCGTTTCGATTGTGATACGGAGAATATCACCGAATTGGGCGCTCTTCCCCAGGGAGGGCAAATTACCGGCCACCTTACTACCAGCAAAAATGGAACGATTGTCTGCAGTTACAAGCAATGGAACTGTATTTTTGCGTTGGTTGTATTTGATCCTAAAACGGGTAAAAGCGAGGTCGTCTATCAAAGTGATTACCATCTGGGACATACGCAGGTTTGCCCGACGGATGAAAACACGATTTTCTTCATTCATGAAACAGGCGGAGATGCCTTGCAGCGCATGTGGCTGTTCGATGTGAAAACCTCCACCGCGCGGCCGTATTATGTGGAAGCTGACGGTGAATGGATTACCCATGAAGTTTGGACAGCAAACGGCAAAAATATTGTTTTCATGAAATTACCGTCCAACATCATGATGGGGACAAAGGATGGCCACAATTTCCGCATTGTTGCAAAAGGAGAACAGCTTTTACATCCAGGCGTATCCCATGATTCCAAATGGTTCTGCGCCGATCGGATCGGCTATCTTGGTGTTGACAGCCCCAACCTGGTTTACCTTGCAAATGGCGAAACGGGCAAATCCATCGTTCTTGCCAGTACCGATACGCCCAAAACCGGTGCGGATCATCTTCATCCCTCATTTAACCGGAAGGGTGATATGATTTTGTTCAACCGCCCGTTTGATAATGGCACCACACAGGTTTGCCTGATCGATCTGAATCAGGTGGAACGACC
>JAAYJG010000494.1 GCA_012523055.1 Ruminiclostridium sp.
AACGCCTGAAGGATACGACTGTTTTCGCCAGGGTGCTGCCAAAGCACAAGCTGAGGCTTGTGAAGGCTTATAAGGAAGAGGGACATATTGTAGCGATGACGGGGGATGGTGTGAATGACGCTCCCGCTGTGAAGGAAGCCGACATTGGAGTAGCGATGGGCTGCTCTGGAACAGATGTCACCCGCCAGGCTGCGTCGATGATCCTGATGGACGATAATTTCTCCACCATTGTTGCCGCAGTTGAGGAAGGTCGTAACATTTATAACAACATCAGAAAGTTTATTCGGTACCTTTTATCGTGCAATATTGGTGAGGTGTTGACCATGTTCCTGGGCATGCTGGTAGGGTTACCCGTACCCCTGCTGGCAGTGCAAATTCTGCTAGTAAATCTGGTAACGGACGGGCTGCCGGCTATTGCATTAAGCATGGAACCAGGCTCTAACGAGGTGATGAACCAAAAACCCAGACGACCGGACGAGCATGTTTTTTTCGGTGGTCTATGGCGTTTGATTATCGTCAGGGGTATTTTCATTGGTTTGTCAACACTTTTGTCCTTTGTCCTGGTACAAGAAATCACAGGGAACCTTGAATGCGCCAGAACGGGCGCGCTTGTAACACTTGTATTAAGCCAGCTGATTCATGTGTTCGAATGTAAATCGGAAAAGAAATCCATTTTTCAAATTCCGTTTTTAAACAATTTATGGCTGGTTGCTTCTGTGCTAATATCTCTTGGAGTGCTGCTTGCAGTGGTATATATACCCTTTTTACAGAACCTGTTTAAGACAGTGCCTCTGTTTGGAGATCAATGGCTGGTGGTTGCAGGAACGAGCTTATTGGCACCTGTTGTCAGTTCCTTCTTCATCAGAGCGAAAAAAAGAAAGTGAAGTTAAACATGGTTCAAATGGATTGTCCGATTGGAAATATCAATGATGCCTTCGTCTTTTAGATTCTTTAACTCCCGAAATAAAGACGGACGCTGTACACCAAGATAATCGGCAAGTTGCTTTTTACTGATGGGAAGTACAATCGTATTAGAGCATTGCAGGATGGATTGCTGTCGAAAATAATCAAGCAGGTTTTCTCGCAAGGTATTTTGTGTAACTATTGTAATCCTTTGGTTTAGCTTCTGCGAATTATGCGATAACAATCCGATAAATTGAATTACAAAATGATAATTATGCAAAAAACTGCATATTGCATTTTGGGTGATGTGCAAAAGCCGTGCGTCGGACATGCAGTAGATTGACAGCGGATAAGTATTGTTATCGCCAAAGAGCAGATTAGCCCCCAGCACCTGGCCACTGGAGAATTCAAACATGGTCATTGCCGAACCGTTCTCTGAAAGAGAGTATGCAACCAAGCTGCCTGATAAAACGATGTCAGTCGTCTTGCAGGTATCCTTTTGATTATAGACGGTGGCTCCTTTTGAATAATTTTTTAGAAACAATTGGTTATCAGCAATAAAAAGCTTAATTTCATCGGGCTCCAGTTGTGAAAACAACGGTATGGTGTTGATTATCTCTATCAAAGCAATATTCCTCCATTTCGAATATTGTAGCAAAAAGAAACCTATGTGTCTATATTCCTTTAAACCGGAAAGATATAATACCTTCATTGCTATGATGAAAGGTGGGATACGTATGGATGTTTTTACATTGGCAGTTTGGGTCGGTACGCTAGTATTCCTTGGGTTTTCATTTGCCAAAGACAGGGTCAAAACGAAACAGGCACTGAAAATGGCATTTGGAATGGGTAAGGGGATGCTCGCAAGCATTTTATCCATTATTTTTGCAATTGGACTGATTTTAACGATTATACCGCCTGCGGAGATTGCTAAATTTTTGAGTGAACAATCTGTTTTGTTGGCAACGGTTGGGGGAGCATTGCTTGGAACAATCACACTGGTTCCCGCGTTTATTGCTTTTTCACTGGTGGGAACGTTGGTAGACGCAGGGGTTAGCGTAATACCGGCTGTTGCTTTTTTAACAACTTTAACAATGGTGGGTGTGGTGACATTCCCTCTTGAAAAGAAGGAGTTTGGCGCAAAGTTCACCGCAGTCCGAAACGGCCTTAGCTTTCTGTTTGCTATTGCCATCGCGCTTGTGATGGGGGTGATCATATGACAACAGTCCTGAAAAAGGTAAAAGAAAATCTGTTCTTGGTTATTATTGCCTTGGCGTATATCATTATGTTTATTATAAACCCGACATTGGGAATTGCTTCAGTGAAAAATAGCGGATACTACATCAAGGAAATGCTCATGATTATGCCGGTTATCTTTATTCTGACAGCACTTTTGGATATGTGGGTTCCAAAAGAAAAAATCTTGCGTTATTTGGGCAAAGAGGCCAAGGCGAAAGGTGTGTTCCTTTCTTTTGTGGTTGGCAGTATATCGGCAGGTCCGATTTACGCGGCGTTTCCAATGTGCGTCATGCTTCACAAGAAGGGGGCTTCCATTCGAAATATCATTATAATCTTAAGCTCTTGGGCCGTGATTAAGGTTCCCATGCTGCTTAATGAAGCAAAGTTTTTAGGGCCGCAATTCATGGCTGTGCGTTGGGTTCTCACTGTTATTGCCATCATTATTTTTTCCTGGATAGGAGCAAAAATCGTAAAGGACAAGGATTTGCCGGGAGAGGTACTGACACAAGAGGGGCTTCATATCAACCGGGATGCCTGCATGAGTTGTAGTCTATGCGCAAAGAACTATCCCGAAGTATTTGAGATGGAAAATAAAAAGGCAATTGCGAAACCATACAAAGAGTTGGAGCTGGATAAGCTGAATAATGCAATAGAAGCATGTCCGGTAAAGGCTATATCATATAATGAAAGTAAGAAAATCTAGCTATCCTGTTTTGTCTATTCACGTTGAGTTAACACACAGCGTGTTGGCAAATATCAAAAGTATTGCCAATACGCTGTGTGCTTTATGATAGTGCTGCAAAAATTTACTTCATCCCCGATGACATGAGGGTATGTTTCGGGAGTGGAGTTTATTATGTTTTGGAGGGAGTTTGCTTTACCACAAATAAAGTTTATAATATGACTCCTTGTTGTCATATTTACACGGTATAATGTAGAGTAAAAGGATGTGCGGTCGATGCATTATGCTGAGTATAAAACAATACTATCCCCCCAAAATGGAATGAACCTGTACCGTGGCTGTTCGCATGGTTGCATTTATTGTGATTCGCGCTCCGTCTGTTACCAGATAAAGCACGATTTTGAAGACATTGAGGTTAAGCAAAATGCCGTGGTGATTTTGGAAGAACAGCTTAAAAGAAAGCGTCAACCCTGTATGATTAGCACAGGGGCCATGAGCGACCCGTATATTCCGTTGGAACAAGAGCTTCAGCTGACCAGGCAATGCATTGAACTGATTGAACGGTATGGTTTTGGTCTGGCGATTCAGACAAAATCCGCCCGAATCCTAAGGGATATGGACCTGTTGACCGCCATTAACAAAAAGACCAAATGTGTAGTTCAGATGACACTGACAACCTATGATGAAACCCTATGTCGTATTCTTGAGCCAAACGTATCAACAACCGCTGAGCGGTTCGCGGTGCTGGAAACGTTTCGCGATGCGGGCACTCCTGCCGTGGTATGGCTTTCGCCGATACTGCCGTTCATTAAC
>JAAYJG010000495.1 GCA_012523055.1 Ruminiclostridium sp.
ACTCTACTCCCATCGAAGAAGAAACAAGGAACCCCCACTTATAGAAGTGAGGGTCTCAGGAATTTGATTAAATGATCATAGGTCAAAGTCGGGAAGGGGGCACAGCAATGATAAAGAAAAAAGATATTGGCTGGTATATCCTCTTTACAGCGCCTTTAATCTTCATTTTTACCACGGTCGTCATTATTCCGTTTTTGATCGGCATAGGATATTCGTTCTTCTCCTGGGATGGGCTTCCGCTGAACCCAAAAATATTTGTAGGGATTGAGAACTATGTGAAACTGTTTTCAGATACAAGGTTTCTAAGCTCCGCCATGCATACCACGCTATTTACTTTTTTATCCATCCTGATGATTAACCTTTTGGGCCTCGTTTTTGCAATGGTGGTTACAACAACCCTGAAGGTCAGAAATGCCGCAAGGGCCATGCTGTTTATGCCATATCTGATTGGCGGGCTGATTTTGGGGTACATCTGGAAATTTATCTTTGGAGATGCTTTTACAACCATTGGAGAGCACACCGGACTGACAACGGTGTTCTTCAACTGGCTGCTGGATTCCCAGTTCGCCCTGTATGCCATGGTCATTGTTGCCACCTGGCAAATGGCGGGATATATCATGATCATTTATATCACCGGCATTCATAGCATTCCGGAGGATGTGATTGAAGCGGCGCATGTGGATGGAGCATCCTTCTGGGTTACGCTTTTCAAGGTGAAGTTTCCGCTGATGATGCCATCCTTCACCATCTCTTTGTTTATGACACTGTCAAACTGCTTCAAGATATTTGATGTGAATTTCTCTCTGACAACCGGGGGCCCCAGCAATGCCACAGAGATGTTTGCGATGAACATCTATAATGAAATCTTCCAGCTGAACAATTACGGGTATGGTCAGGCCAAAGCTATCGTGTTTTTTATAGTTGTAGCGGCGATTACACTGTACCAGGTATCGGTAACGAAAAAGAGAGAGGTGGTGATGGTATGAAAAAAGCCGGAAAAATCATCCTCAATAGCATCGTTATCCTATTATCGCTGGTTTATCTCTTTCCGGTTTATATCGTCATCGTCAATTCCTTTAAAAACAGGGCTCAGCTGTATGAGAATATTTTAGCCTTCCCATCGGGTATTGATTTTGAATATTACGCAGCGGCGATGCAAAAGATGAACTTTCCCAGAGCGTTTGGCAACTCATTGATTGTTACGGTTATCTCTATAGCGATCATCGTTGTGCTGGGCTCCATGACGGCCTGGATGCTGGTGCGGATGAACAACCGTCTGAGTAAAATTATTTTTCTGGTATTTGTCGGGACAATGCTGATTCCGTTCCAAACGCTGATGATGCCATTGATGCAGGAAATGGGCTGGATCAGAGACTACCTGCACATCCCCATGATGGACTCGTTAGGAGGGCTGATATACATGAATGTGGGGTTTGGCGCAAGCATGTCGGTGTTCTTGTACCATGGTTTTATAAAATCCATTCCGGTATCGCTGGAAGAAGCGGCTACCATCGACGGCTGCAACAAGTTCACGTTGTTTTGGAAAATTGTGTTTCCCATGCTGAAACCAACAACGGCAACGGTTGCGATCCTGGATGTTATTTGGATATGGAATGATTACCTTCTGCCGTCTCTGGTGATCTCCAGCAAGGCTCATCGCACGATTCCGCTGTCCACGGCATCTTTTTTCGGCCAGTTTACCATACAGTGGAATATGGCGATGGCCGGGCTTACCCTGACGATTATTCCGGTCATCGTGTTTTATCTGTCGGCTCAAAAATACATCATTAAGGGTGTTGCCGCGGGCGCAGTGAAATAACGTTACTATTCACACACCAGTACAGTTAGCGGGTGGATCCTGCGGATAGTTTTCTGGAGCTACTTGTGAACAGTCCCCCACGACTCCGGTGTCGCCAAACGACACGAAACCTTGGCAGGTTTCGCAGGAGTAACGAAATAACCCTGTGCCGGTGAAAGGTTGAAAAAGAGCATTTTTCGGAATTGCTCCTCTTCCGCTATACCTCTTTTTTCTGAGGAAGAAGTAAAAGGCGGTTACCATGCTTCCCGAAGGAAATGAAACAAAAGAACCGTCCCCCTGTTTCAAGAAAAGGAATTTGATGAACATGGCAGCAATATATAAAAGAGATTTGAATAACTTAAAGAATGATGATTTACTGTTGCAGGAAACCATTTTTCACAATGCAAACGGATATATAGGGGTCCGCTCCTGTTTCGAAGAAGGCTATAAACCAGGATATAACTCTGTGAGGGGTACATATATCAACGGCTTTTATGATGTCGCCGAAATGAAACAGGCCGAGAAGCTATACGGCTTGGCGGAAGAAAAACAGACCATCCTGAATGTTGCGGATACCCAGTCCATCCTGCTCAAGCTGGGGGAGGAGACCTTCAGCATGTTTGAAGGGACAGTTCTGGAATCCTCCAGATGGCTGGATATGGAAGAGGGTTATACGGCAAGAAGAATTTTGTGGCGTTCCCCCAAAGGGAAGGAAGCAGAGATCGAGATTCGGAGAATGACTTCGTTTTCGCGGTTGTCCCTGTTTACCATCGACTATTGCGTGAAATCCATCAACTATGACGGCGAGATGACCTTTCTGTCAAGTCATACAGGTGAGGTTTTCAATTACTTCAATCCAAGAGATCCCAGAGTGGCGGCTGAAAGCTTTAAGCATTTGCACCCCGCTGGAGCGGGAATCATCGAAGGCGCTTCTTACCTGTTAACCTATACATCCCGATCGGGTTTAACGGTCTGTACCGGAGTAAAGAATGTTCTGTCCGGGGACGCTGAAATTGAACATCGTGTTGAACAGAAGGGAGCCTTCTGCAGCCTGAAAAGAAGCATCAAAAAGAATGATACCGTACGGCTGGTAAAATATACGATCATAACAGATTCCATCCGCTGGACGGATTGCAGAAAGCAAGCCGTGCGGGAAATGGAGAATGCCGTTTCAACGCCAATGGAAAAGCTGTATGAAGAACAACGAATGTATCTGAAGTCATACTGGCAAAAGTCGCTGCTGGAGATTGAGGGTGACCATGACTTGAACCTGGCTGTCCGGTATAATCTGTACCAGCTGCTGCAATCCGCCGGCAAGGATAAACATGGTACAATAGCGGCTAAAGGGCTGAGCGGGGAAGGCTATGAAGGCCACTATTTCTGGGATACGGAGATGTACATCCTGCCATTCTTTATTCTGACAAACCCGGAGATTGCCAAAACCCTGATTGAATACCGTTATCATACTTTAAACGATGCCAGAGAGAACGCCCGTATTCTGGGGCACCAGCAAGGGGCTCTGTATCCATGGAGAACCATCATGGGAAAGGAATGCTCGGGATATTTTCCTTCCGGGTCCGCACAATACCATATCAATGGTGATATTGCCCACGCCATTGTGGCGTATTATCTTGCGACAAGGGACTTTGACTTTATCCTTGATAAGGGGTTTGAAATCATCCTTGAAACAGCACGATTGTGGATGGATACAGGCCATTTTTATAACGGGCAATTCCACATCCATGAGGTAACAGGCCCGGATGAATATACCTGTATGGTCAATAATAATTATTATACCAATACCTGTGCGCAGTACAACCTGCACTGGGCGGTCCGGTTTTTCCGCATGATGGAGAAAGCAAAAAAGGAGGAGCAGCTTTACCAGAGTAAAATAACATCGCTTTTTCAAAAGCTTCAGCTTTCCATCAGTGAAATTGCAGCCTTTGAAGAAGCAGAAAAAAAAATGTTCCTGCCTTATGACCAAGAGCTAAAAATCAATCCGCAGGATGATTCCTTTTTAACCAAAAAGGTATGGGATATTCCCAGCACACCTGCCGATAAATTTCCGCTGCTTTTGCATTACCACCCATTACACCTGTATCGTCATCAGGTGTGCAAACAGGCCGATACGGTTCTTGCCCACTTTATCTTTGAAGATGCACAGGATATGGAAACGATCCGAAATTCCTTTCTGTATTATGAGAGAATCACAACCCATGATTCCTCGCTGTCCACCTGTATTTTCAGTATCGTCGCATCCA
>JAAYJG010000496.1 GCA_012523055.1 Ruminiclostridium sp.
GAGCAGGACACATCATACTTTGCCGAGTCAGCCAGTATCTTTAGTTTCTCCATCAATTCCACAAAATCACCCGAACGTATGTTTGTTTTTATTGTAGCATGTTTATTGCCTGAATGCAATCATTTTGCATTCTCCCGCAAAGCTCATTGAATGGTTTGTACATGAATCCATGAGTTACGGTAATAAGGCGCAGGCTTCATACTGAACGGAGTGAAGGATCTCACTTTTCTTCTGATCAGATCCTTCGCTGCGCTCTGGATGACATCCCTTCGCACATAAACATCTTCTGTAAAAAGTTCCTTATCTTCTACGACAGTAGAACAATTGACAGTAACACTCGGAGTGTTTGAATTTCATATGGGTTGAAGTATAATATTGTGTATGAAAATACTAAATATTCCGGAACTATAGGGGGTTTAGGATGAAGATTTTCCCTACATCATGTATTAGAAGAAAAATTACCATAAAGAGATTTTTGAATGCTGGGGCAATTGACAAAAATCATGCTGTGTTACCTTCAGACATTCGTGTGGATGAAAACCTCTTTTTTTCACATCTTGTAAGGAAAGGAAGGATTCTATCTGCTGGAAACGGAAAGTATTATGTTGACAATACAATTTAAAGCTTTTTCAGTGTCAATATGTCAGGAAAAAGAAAAGGCCATTACCCTTGAATGACCCTTTATTTTATCCCATCTCTAACAATATTTATATAACCTGCCTATCTCTTAAGCGAATCAAGGCGTTCCATCATCCGTTCAGTTTCACGGATTGACGTTTGTATGAAATGACTTCGGGCGTTTGTCGGTGATACCAAACCAATAGCGAATAGCCTCAAGGATTCGCTCGGATGCATGCCCGTCTCCATAGGGGTTGACGCTGCGCGCCATCCTTTGGTATTCTGCATCATCATCCAGCAGCAGAGAAGTTTCCGAAACCACCCGTTCAAGCTCCGTTCCAATCACCTTAACTGTTCCAGCCTGCACTGCCTCGGGGCGCTCGGTCTCATTGCGGGCAACAAGCACGGGCTTGCCCAATGAAGGCGCCTCTTCCTGCAGACCGCCTGAGTCTGTAAGCACTAAATAGGATTTAGCCATCAGGTTATGCATGTCCTGCACCTGAATCGGGTTTATCAAATGCACCCGCTCGACACCGCCTAAAATAGCCTTGGCGGGCTCTTGAACCGCAGGGTTCAGGTGAACGGGATACACAATTTCCACATCTGGATATTTCAACACAATGGTTTTCAAAGCGTGAAAAATATTTTCAAGGGGGTTTCCAAGGTTTTCCCTGCGATGCGCCGTAACGGAAATAAGCCGTTTTCCGGCGAAATCGAGTTTTCTTAAGGTCTCATCCTCAAAGGAGTAGTCTTGAACAATTGTTGTGCGCAGGGCGTCAATCACGGTGTTTCCGGTGATATGTATTGTGTCGGGGTTAATCCCTTCTTTGATTAGGTTCTGGAAATTAGTTTCTGTGGGTGAAAAATGAAGATCGGCTATGCAGCCGGTCAGCTTTCTGTTCATTTCTTCGGGAAATGGAGAATATTTATCATACGTGCGAAGGCCTGCTTCCACATGCCCCACGGAAATCTTCGCGTAAAAGGCGGCCAGAGAGGCTGCAAAGGTGGTGGAGGTGTCTCCGTGTACAAGGACCATATCCGGCTTTAACTCCTGCAGAACGCCTTCCAGGCCCTCCAAAGCCATTCTTGTAATTCCGCCAAGGGTTTGGCGGGTTTTCATGATATCCAGGTCATAATCCGGAACAACATTGAAAATCTGAAGCA
>JAAYJG010000497.1 GCA_012523055.1 Ruminiclostridium sp.
ACTGCGGTTCCCATTCAGGAAGAGATCACGACAAGGCTGCGGAGACAGGGTTGACGCCTATCGCCGGTGAAAATGATTTTGTCTATTTTGAACAGGCGCGACTGGTATTGGTTTGTGAGAAACTCTATTCTCAGGATTTTGACCCCGCCCGTTTCACAAACCCCGATTTAACCGCCATGAATTATCCGTTGGGAGATTACCACAGGATGTATGCCGGTGAAATTATTTCGTGTTTGAAGAAAGAGGAACCGTCGCTGATATTATGACTGCGTTTACCCGGGAATCATCGTATTTCATGCATAAAAAACTCCAATCCGGGTTTTTATGCATGAAATGCCCCAGGGAAGGATTGATGTCATATCCCTGTTAGTACTTTTTCGATTTCCTTTTTTGCCTTGCGGTCCAGAATATCGGATGACAGCGCCCGAACAATATAGGCATCTATCTTGTCCGAAGGCTGTTGCTTGCGGATGGCCGTAAGGACTGAAAGGATATCCGTCAGAACAGTTTTTTGCATGGATTCCCTGATTTCCGCGGTTTCCAGTGAAATCAATTCGTCTGCGATTTGTGCCACAAGATTGTTTTTATACGGAATGATACGGTGTAATGCCTGAATACACTGGCGAACGGTTATGGGTTTTTCGTCCCTGAGCAGCTTGAAATAGGCTTCCAACGCATTGTCCATTTTGTTCTCAGTATCCCACCGGGCATTTTCGGCGATCAGCATCAGTCCTATGCTTCTTTGATAAGAATTTTTACTGTTCAGTTTCTGAAGGAAAACCTCCCAGTAGGGGTATACATCACTAAACGCGGCAGATCGGCTTTGCAGCAGGAGCAGGGCAGCATAGCGTATTTTATCGTCTTTTTCCGATAATAAAGTTATCAGAAAGTGAATATCATCTCCGGTAAGAGTCGTAGCTTCCTGCTCTATTTCTTGCTTTTCGAGATACATTAGTTTTTCAATCGTGATCATTCAGGAAACCTCCAATCCAATAATTTTAAAATAAAACAATCGATTCGTTCAATTCAATTGTATACCCATTTTCAGACATCTGTATGTCATATTTTAAAATTGGTTTTGATCCAATAAAACCAACTCCCCCGTAAATTGGTTGCATCTATTTTCAGACCATTTGGATGTTTACAAGGATTCATTTCGCTGTTATGCTGTATAAAACAAACATTGGTTGCAACCAATATGGGAGATGAGAAAAATGTTACTGTCTCTTGACCGCAACAGCCCCGAGCCGCTTTATATTCAGATTAAAAAACAGCTTCGGGTCATGATCGAAAAAGGAAGCCTTCCCCCGGGTTATTGTCTGCCACCCGAGCGCAAGCTGGCGCAAAGCTTGGGTGTTAATCGTACCACGGTGTTAAATGCCTTCAAGGATCTGAAGGCAGAAGGTTATCTGTCCTCCCATGTTGGTCAGGGCACGGTCGTATGTCGTCCGGTTCCCTCTTCCGAAACTGAAGCTTTCAACCCGCTGCCGCTCTCCTGGCGGCATGTTTTCAATCAAAATACAGCTGCCGGTAATGTCACCCGTGATCTTTTGGCAGTCGCGGGGCAAAAGGATATGATCTCCTTTGCCGCAGGCATTGCAATACCGGATCTGAACCCGGTTACACAAATTCAGGAGGTTTGGAATATCATTCACGAAAAGTATGGCGCATCTGTTTATCAACATGTCCCCACTGAAGGGCTAACGGCCTTGCGTCAAAGTGTCTGCTCCCTTTCAGGCTTAAGAGGAATCAAGACAACCGAGCAGGAAACGATGATCCTTTCAGGTTCCCAGCAGGGGTTGGATTTATTGGCAAGGCTTTTTATTTCCCCCGGTGATACAGTTGTCATGGAGGAACCCTCCTTTTTTTGCGCCAGACAGATCTTTGAAGCCTGCGGAGCAAGAATTGTCGGCATTCCGGTTGAGGAAAACGGCATGAGCATGACCGTGCTTGAAAGCGTGTTGAAACGGCTGAAGCCGAAATTTATCTACACCATTCCAACCTTCCATAACCCCACTGGCACAGTGATGAGCCTTCAAAAGCGCCAGGATCTGCTGCGTCTGGCTTACCGTTATCATCTGCCCATCGTCGAGGACGATGCGTACGGAGAGCTTCGGTACGATGGAGAAAAGGTTCCCCCGTTGAAAGCATTGGATAACCATGGCTATGTGATCTACTTAAGCACCTTTTCAAAGGTTTTGTTCATGGGACTGCGCATCGGCTGGCTGCATGCGCCTGCGCAGGTGATCCAAAGGCTTTCGGGAATGAAGCAATTGGCGGATCTGCACACAAACAGCCTGTCCCAATATATACTGGATGTCTTTATCCGAAAGAAATATTATGAAGCCCATTTAAAATGTGTTTTATCAGCCAACAAAAAGCGACGGGACGCCATGCATGAAGCCCTTGTTCAGTATGCTCCGGAAAATATCCCCCTGAAATGGACGATTCCGGAGGGGGGACTGTATTTTTGGCTGAAACTGCCCGATTCCATTCCGATGTCCCGCTTTCATGAAGAATCTGTCCGTAATGGGGTGGTTTTCGTGCCTGACCGGATATGCTGCCTGGAAGAACCGCTTGGAAACCATATCCGGCTGAATTTTACCTATCCTGCTGTTCATCGGATTTCTGAGGGAATTCGGAAGCTGATGGAAACGCTTGAAATACTGTATCACGATTCTGAAAAAGACGCATACCAAACCGATAACTACGCGCCGATTCTGTAAGTGAACCGGTGTGAGCGGAGTGGGCCAGGAGCCGATTCAGTGCCCCGAGGGACACAAAACAAACCCCCGTACAAACAACCGAATGGAGGAATTATGATGCAATTTTCAAAACGAATGAAATATTTGAAAGCTTCAGAGATCAGGGATCTGCTGAAGTTGACCGAGCGGCCCGAAATGATTTCCTTTGCAGGAGGAATGCCGGCACCCGAGCTTTTTCCATCTGAAGCAATTCGTGCAAGCATGAATTCAGTGCTGGCACACAAACCCGAACAAGCTTTACAATATGCCTGTACCGAAGGCTATACTCCACTGCGCGAGAAAATAGCCCAGCGAATGAAAACCAAGTTTGATGCAAGCGTTGATGGAGAACAGATTCTCATTACCAGCGGTTCCCAGCAGGGGCTGGATTTTACCGGGAAGTTGTTTTTGGATGAGGGCTCTGTGGTCTTATGTGAAAGCCCTACCTACCTTGCGGCGTTGAATGCATTTCGCGCCTATATGCCTCGCTTTGTGGAGATACCCACCGACAGTGAAGGCATAAAACCGGACGGTCTTGAAAAGCTTCTTGCGGAAATTGAAGGCATCCGGTTGATCTATGTCATTCCTGATTTCCAAAACCCCACGGGTAATTCCTGGTCGATGGAACGAAAAAAAGCTTTTATGGATGTCATCGGACGGCATGACATACCCGTCCTGGAAGACAACCCTTACGGCGAATTACGCTATGAAGGACAGCGTCTGCCGTCTTTACTGTCCATGGACACAAAAGGACAGGTAATATTCACCGGAACCTTTTCAAAAATTCTGGTTCCCGGTTTTCGTACAGGGTGGATCGCCGCACAGGCGGACATCATCCGTAAATATGCCCTGCTGAAACAAGGTGCTGATTTACATACTGCCATGACAACACAAATGTGCATTCATGAAATTCTTCAACAGTTTGATCTGGAGGCTCATATTACAAAGCTGCAGCAGGTTTACCGTGCGCGCAGGGATGTTATGCTGGAGGCTATTGCACGATATCTGCCGAAATCTGTTCAACCTTCACACCCGCAGGGGGGTCTGTTTTTGTGGCTTACACTGCCCGATGGCATGAACGCAAGGGAGTTGCTTGAAAAAAGCCTTCGGAACAATGTTGCTTTTGTGCCGGGGGGTTCCTTCTTCCCCAACGGCGGGCATGAAAACACCATGCGCCTGAACTATTCCTACAGCAGTGAGGAATTGATTGTGGAAGGTATCCGGCGGCTGGGGGAGGTTATGCAAACCCTTTAAACCAGATGGCCTCAAATTCAGACGTTATCAAGGGTGTACATGGTATTGGGGCCTCTTTATGCGTTATCAGATGGGGGTTCCATACCTTCTGCACCATGTGGATAATTCTTTTCAATGAATTGAACCCGAAGCCCATTTGGGTCACGAACATTAAAAAATGTCACAAATTGGTTCGGCTGAAAAGGACCACTTTCAATCTCGATCCCTTTGGATTGAACGAATTGCATCATTTCCTCCACCGACTCGGTAATAAAACCGATGGAAAGCCCATTGCCCATGGTTTCGGCATTCAGTCTGGGGTTGTGAATCAGTTCCAGCTCATCCCCGCCATCGCCCATAAAAACAATTTTTATATTGGGCCATACGGTCAGCTCCCTAACGATGGAAAGCCCCACGATATCCCGGTAGAAACGGATAGATTCTTCCATGTCTCTAACCATGATGGTGCACCAGCAAAACTTCATCTCTCAAACCTCCCTGTACTCAAATTATATGCTTTCAGCCGTGACTGGACCGTCTCCAATAACAGGTTTTTCTTTAATCTATAAATATAAATGAAACAAAAGAACCGTCCCCATGTTTCGGCTTTATTCTTTGTCAGAATGCACAATGCGGTTTTTTCCGTTGCGTTTTCCGCTATAAAGCCTCTTGTCGGCTTCAACAATAATATCCT
>JAAYJG010000498.1 GCA_012523055.1 Ruminiclostridium sp.
GAGCTGGTGCCCAATGATTTTTTGCAAATGTCGGTGTTTGATGTCCCGAATGAGAAAAGAAGGCGTCTGGATCAATCCATGGACCAAATCCGACTTCGTTTCGGGCCAAAAGCTGTTGTTCGATCCGTCTTTCTGAACTCCGGCCTTGCCCCGGTGACTGGCGGCGTCATTGAGGATTTCCAGATGATGTCCTCCATCCTGTAAGCAGGTCACATGGCTAGCACAGGAAGCAACGCATAAAAAAGATTGTTTCAAATCAAGCAAAATAGCGAGAGTGCCAAAGTCCGAGATGATCCATTTAAAAAGGGACGGTCACCCGTCCCCCATGATCAATTAATAGCTAAAATATCTCATCTCAACTTATTAAGTAGTTTTTTACGTATTGATTCCACATGCCCAGGTGTAATATCACACCACTGTCGGGAGCCTGCTGTGAGGCAAACACCCAAATCACTGTTGGCAGGTTGAATTAGTAACCTATCCAGCTGTCATCCAGGCCGATATAGGTTTCTGTTTCATCCTCGATATCCATCAGTTCTATCAGCGTCACCTCGTTTTTGGATAGAGAGAGTTGCAGGTGAACAGCTCCATTCTCGGGTTTCAGACTGTTCGCTTCAAAATACGGCTGGGCTGCCAGCTTTAAGGTTTCCACCAGCTCTTTGCCGGGGAACCTGGGTCTGCCCATCTGCATCCAGGTTTTCAGCGGATTGCCGTAAGCTTCGTTGACCGTCTGTTTCTTCATGAAAACCTTTTCTTTACTCCAGGGGATGGCGATTTCCATCTCCTTAACGATATCGGGTTCATTCACATGAATGGGGTTCCACGCGACCAAGGCAATGGTGCCGTCTTTTCTGCGGGTGACCAGCATGTTTTCATCACGGTAAAGCTGCTGTTCACCCATTTTGGAAAAGAAGGAAAACAGATGGAAGGTCGGTTTTGGGATATCATTTAACGCAAGAAGCCCAAAACCACCGTGAAACTGGGCTCTGGGTATATCCTGCTCTTCGAACACATCGCTGAAGGTCCAGTAGGAGAATGAATCTACATGATCCCCGCCCTCGCTGAGGATCCTGGCCAGATATGCGGCGTTGAACACGGTATCATGAACGGGGTTCAACGGATGCCAGGATGTATTGTATTCCGTAATATGGAACGGAAGCTCCGGGAAAGGCGAGTCCTTGATCATCTGCCGGACAGTTTTGAATTCGTTGAGCATATAGTCACATTCCCAGATTTCCTGATACAGAAAGTGGGATGTTCTTACCATTGGCTGGGAAGAGGTATAGGCATGCCGGCTTAAAAAGTCGATGGGAGCTTTATGCTGATAACAGAAGTTCAGGAACTCGGTAATCCAGTGATCGGAGCCTCCGCAAATGGCGGGGCCGCCCACCTGCAGGCGGCTATCCACCGCCTTCACCGCATGGGCCGTTACCTTGTACAGCTTGAAGTATTCCTGCATATCGGCATCTTTCCAAAAAGATATCATGTTGGGTTCATTCCATACTTCAAAAGGCCAGAGCCGCACTTCATCAAACCCGTAGCGGGAAATAAAATGGCGGACAACAGCCTGGATTAGCTGCGACCATTTGTCATAATCCTTTGGGGGAGTGACATTCCCCTTCCAGTAAAAAACGGTTTGATCGCCGGAGGCCAGCTTCTGCGGCATAAAGCCCAGTTCTACGAAGGGACGGATACCCAGTTCCAGGTAAGAATCGATGATGCGATCGATGTATGTAAAATTATAAAAGGGTTTGATCTCCCCATTCACTTCATCTTCACGATAAATTCCGATGTCATCACATAATAACCCATGACCACGGATATAAGAAAAGTCGATGTTTTCCTTTACAATTTTCAATGCATCCAGATATTCCTTCTGGAGTGCCAAGCTCAATCTTCCGGTTCCGATGCACATTTTCCAGGCTGGGCTGAACTTTTTCCCATCGGTTTGGGATGGAACACAGATTTTGTCCATAATATTCTCCCTTTTCTTCAGTTGTTCATTTTGTAAACGAGTGTTGTTTGCAGTTGCCAAATTTTTCGATAAAAACAACCGGCAACCCTATTATACAAGGCTGCCTGATAAGTGTCAATTTGACTCACAATACCTTTGCCAGAAAGCTTTTCAGCCTGGGGCTTGAAGGATTTCCAAACAATTCTTCCGGAGTATTTTCCTCCACGATTTTACCTTCATCCATAAAAATTGCCCGGGTGCCAACCTCCCTGGCAAACCCCATTTCATGGGTGACCACCACCATGGTCATCCCGCTTTTGGCAAGATTGCGCATTACGTCCAGAACCTCTCCCACCATTTCTGGATCGAGGGCGCTGGTGGGCTCGTCAAAAAGCATGACCTCGGGCTGCATGCAAAGGGCTCTGACAATGGCTATTCTTTGCTTTTGCCCGCCTGACAACTGGGAAGGATAGGCATCCTTTCTGTCGGGCAACCCCACCCGTTCCAATAGTTCCATGGCAATGTTCACCGCTTCGTCACTGCTTTTCTTCAAAAGCTTCACAGGCGCCAGGATCATATTGTCCAGCACCGTCATGTGGGGAAACAGGTTGAACTGTTGAAAAACCATCCCCATCTTCTGCCTGTGCTGGTTGATGTCCACTTTCGGATCGGTTATGTCGATCCCTTCAAAATATACCTTGCCTCCGGTTGGAACCTCCAAAAGGTTCAGGCACCGAAGGAATGTGGATTTTCCACTGCCCGAAGGGCCTATTACCACAGTCACGTCACCCGTTTTGATTTCTGCGTTAACTCCATTCAGCGCGTGGAGAGTACCGAAGCTTTTTTGCAGGTCTTCTACTTTGATTAATACTTTAGTGCTCACTGCTGCGAAGCCTCCTCTCCATCATTTCTACACCCTTTGACAACAGTATGACAATAACAAGGTAGATTAATGCTACAGCCAGGAGGGGCATTAATGCGTCGTATGTACGTCCCCGTATGATGTCCCCGCCCTTGGTCAAATCCTGCAGGGCAATATAACCTGAAATGGAAGTTTCCTTCAGCAGAACAATAAATTCGTTGGCCAGTGCCGGAAGAACATTCTTGAAAGCCTGGGGAAGAATAATGTGGTACATGGTCTGTACATAATTGAAGCCCAGGCTGCGGCCGGCTTCCATTTGACCCTGATCGATGGACATGATGCCCGACCTCACAATTTCAGCCACATAAGCGCCGGAATTGATACCGAAAGCAATGATGGCAACCAGCATCTTGTTAATGTTCACCGAGGCGAATATCACAAAGTAGATGATCAACAGCTGAACCACCACGGGTGTGCCACGGATGACTGTGAGGTATACCCTGCTCAGAAAATCAAGGAATTTCAACTTTCCGGTTTTATCGTGGGTGGATCGGATAATTGCGATGGTAAATCCCAGTAAAATGCCGATCAATACTGCAAAAAATGTCACTTGAACAGTGACACCCAAACCATCCCATAAATACTTCCACCGATTATCCGTAATAAAATTGTTGATAAACTTGATTCTCAGGTTTTCAGTCCATTCGGTCAAAGCTGCACTCCCCATTCATCAAGCACAGGGGACGGTTGTTTGCCGTCCCCTTGAGCTTTATATCATCATTTAATCAGCAGAGATGTATTTGTCAACAATTCTTTGAATCGTCCCGTCCTTCGTCAGTTCATCAAGAGCCGTGTTGACCTTTTTCAGTAAATCTTCGTTCTTCTTGGAAATTGCAATGGCATATTCCTCTGTTGTATAGGCTTCGGGGAGGATCTTCAGGCCTTGGTTCTGCTTCACAAACACCTTTGCAGGCTCGCTGTCGATAACCACTGCACTGACCTTGCCCTGAATGAGGGCCTGAACGGCTTCAACGCCTTTGCTGTAACGCTGTACGTCTGCATCCGGGAATTCCTCGCTGATGTAGATATCGCCGGTGGTACTTTCCTGCACACCGATAGATTTATCAGCCAGATCTCCCGCTCCGGTGATGGCAGAATCCTCCTTCACAATAATAACTTGCGCGGAGGTGGCATACGGTGTGGAAAAGTTCACACTGAGCAGCCTATCTTCCCGAACGGTCATACCAGCCATGCCCATATCCACTTTACCGGTTTGAACCGCGGTAATAATGGAACCGAACTCCATGTCTTCAATCTTCAGCTCCATACCCAGCTTTTGTGCAATGGCTGCTGCGATTTCAGCATCAATCCCTACAATTTTTTCACTTTCATAATATTCGTAGGGGGGGAATGCCGCATTGGTGGCCATGGTCAGCACCTTGCCTCCCCCGCCTGAGCATGCAGTCAAAGCAAGCACCAGCAATCCCGTCAAAACCACTGATAAAATTTTCTTCATTATGTATTTCCTCCTCTTTTTATAGATGAATGTCCTTATCATTATAGTATAAATATGCAATGGAATCAAGGTGATTTGGTTCGCCGGTTTCACGCTTCTAAACATCTCATCGTCATTTTTCATGCTTTGAATCTGTGCAGATATGTTGTGTATATTTACTCATACAAGTCACAGAATTGTCTGTTTGATATGAGAACTGCTTTAGCACAGTCGTCCCTGCGACTAAATATTACAACTTTTTTACGTTTATGTAGAAATCGGTCTTATCCTGTGATTTTTTGTTATACTGAAAGTATGAATCCTCATCGAAATAGGAGGGTCCGAACATGTACATAAGAAAAATATTATTATCTGTTCTCGTTATCACTTTAGCCTTTGGGGTTCCTTCATTTGCAAACAAGGCTATACCTTCTCCTGAAGTTACCGCATCTTCATCCTCAAATGCCAGCCAGGAGGCTGCTGGTTCATCTGAAGCTCAAAACCCGGAAGTCGTCTCTTTACCCCCCCCGAATGATATTCGCGGCGTATGGGTTGCCACAGCTTCAAACACCGATTATCCCTCAAAGCCCACAACCAGTGCCGAAGCATTGAAGCAGGAGGTCATCACCATTCTGGACAATGTTCAAAGCTGGGGGCTGAATACCGTTTTTCTTCAGGTACGCCCTGCTGCTGATGCCATATATCCATCGGAATATTTTCCGTGGTCCAGGTTCTTAACCGGCCGTGAGGGTACAGCCCCTGATCAGGGCTTCGATCCGCTGGCCTTTTGGATCGAAGAAGCGCATAAACGCAATATACAATTGCATGCGTGGATCACTCCCTTCCGGGCTACAAAGAAAGCTAACGGTGAGCCGGAATATGATTTTTCATCGTTATTTCCCTCAAGCCCTGCCTTCCAGCACCAAAATCTGATAGTAAAGCAACCCGACGGAAACCTTTATTTTGATCCGGGTATCCCCGAGGTAAGGCAGCTGATTGTTGACAGCACTATGGAAATTGTGCAGAATTACGCAGTGGATGGCATACACTTCGACGGCTTCTTCTACCCGGATAAGGTTTTTCAGGATCAAGACACGTTTAAACAATATGGGAAGAAAGGTGAAAGTATAGAGGACTGGCGCAGAAGCAATGTCAATTCATTGCTGCGTGAGGTTCATGAGGCTGTTCATGCTTGTGAAAGGGATTTGCGTTTTGGGGTCAGCCCCTTCGGCATCTGGGCAAATCATCCCGGTAATTCTCTGGGAAGCGCCACTTCGGGGCAGGAGTCCTATCACCAGCAATATGCCGATTCTCTGTATTGGGTTCAGGAGGGTCTGGTTGACTATATTGTTCCTCAGGTTTTCTGGAATATTGGTTACCCGGTGGCCGATTATAAAATACTTGTGAACTGGTGGAAAAACGCTGTCAGCAATTCAAACGCAGAGCTGTATATTGGCCACGCAGCATATAAAGCCGGCAGTACGGATTCAAAAAACGCCTGGTACGGAACAACCGAAATGGAAAAACAGCTGAAATACAATCAAAACCATCCGCAAATCAAGGGCAGCGTCTTTTCCAGCTACCGTTCCCTTGCCGGCAATTCAACGCTTGGCCAGGCCATCCGTTCCATTTATCAAATGCGTGACAAACCTGACACCGACATTCCCGTATCTTTTTCAAGGCCTCTGGAAAACCTGCGCACAAGCTATTCCCAGTTTTATCTGAACGGCGCATCCGATCCGGGCAAGCCCTTGTTTTTAAACGGAGAACCTGTGAAAAATCGCTCCATACAGGGCTATTTCGGTGTTTTGGTTTCTCTGGCATATGGGGACAATACCTTTACGGTCACCCAGGGAAGCTTCAGCGACACCCGTGTCATTCACAGAATACAGCCCGAGGCTGAAAAGCCCATGCAATCCGCCGATATTCCACAGTCCTCGGTTTATCCCCAAAACCAGGAATACCGTGCCCCCGGGGAAAAGTTAACCCTGTCCTGCAAAGCACCGGTGGGCTCTGCTGTCACAGTGGAGCTGAGCGGTAAAAAGTATACCATGACCGCAGGGAAATCCTCGTATAAAACGGGGCTTTATCCGGTTACCTATACCTATACTTACACACTTCCAACCTATACCGGTACGCCTCGGGTTATTGACCTTGGGGCTCCCGTTTATAAAATGAGTTACAAGGAAACTACAAAAACCATAAAAGCACCAGCCAGTATCGGTGTGATCATGGATGGGGCCCCCTATTATGCGCAGGTCACAGCAGACACCTTTACGTATCGGGCTCCAGACACCAGTGGGGGTGGGTATTATGAGCTTTACAGCGGCATGACGGATTATGTCACCGGTCTGACCGGAAACTTTGCACGCATGTCCAACGGTCAGTATGTACTGAAGCGTACATTGAAAATTACCTCTGAAGTTGCAATTAAGCCTGTTATAAAAGCCGCCGAATACATTCCGGGGGAAAAATGGGATACGCTCAGGCTGAAAACAGACGGTTCCCCGGCGGCTTATGTCTCCTCCGATGATAAGGCCCTTCACATTCACATCCCGGGGGCTTCTTCGGCGGAAATGCCTGTGCTGCCTGAAGAATCCTTGTTCTCTTCCATGACCCTCACCAACAAGGGGTATTTCTCCTTGTATACGCTAAACCTGAAAAACGGTCGGAACCTGGAAGGGTTTATCATTGAAAAGACGGAGGATGGCCTGGAAATCCAGTTCAAGCGACGGGTATATGCCGCCAAAGGCGACAAGCCGCTGTCCGGTATCAGCATCATGGTGGATCCCGGGCATGGCGGGGATGAAACAGGTGCTATCGGCCTGCTTGGCTTGAAATATTCCGAGAAGGATATGAACCTGGACAACGGTTTCAGGCTGAAGGCTGAACTGGAGGCCCTTGGCGCGACAGTTCTAATGACAAGAACAACCGATTTGGACTTATCCCTGGCGGATCGGCTGATCGCATCCAAGCAGGCCAGGCCGGATATGTTCATTTCAATTCACGCCAACGCAATGGCCGATAATGTGGATATGACACAGTATTTCGGCTTTTCCACCTACCATCGCGAAGCACATTCCCGCCTCCTGTCCCAGATCATACTGGATCATACCATCACAACGCTGGGTCGCAAAAGCCAGGGAATTCACCAGAAAAACTTTTATGTTGTAAAGGGTACATGGGCCCCGTCCATGCTGTTTGAATGCGGTTTTGTTCCCAATCCGGTCGAATTTGAATGGTTGACTGACGAAGCCGGGCAGAAAGAATTAATGAAAACCATTGCCCAGGCCATCGTTAAATACTTCAGCGAATAAAATCAGTGTGGATATTGTCTCAGTAACCGGGGAACCCGTGGCAAACCATCACTTTGATGAATGTTATAGTAAAAAAACACCTGACGGAAGGTAACTCTGTCAGGTGTTTGTGTTTTAGGGATACAGTCCAGGCACCTCCGGTGCCCTGCCTGATTGCGCCTGTTGTCAGCTGCCGGTTTGAGCCTCAACCAAGCGGGTGGCGCCATATTTTTCACGCAATTTCGGTTTTTCTATTTTCCCGGTGGGGTTGCGCGGGACCTTGTCGAAGATGATCTGTCTCGGCCTTTTATAGCGAGGCAGCGGAGCACAAAACTCCATGATTTCCTGTTGCGAACATTCACAGCCGGGCTTCAGTTCGATAATGGCTGCAGCAATTTCACCAAGCCGTGCATCAGCCAGCCCAATTACCGCCACATCCTTGATAGCCTCATGGGCACGCAGGAAGTCTTCAATCTGAACGGGGTAAATATTCTCACCACCGCTGATAATCACATCCTTCTTCCTGTCAACCAGATAAATGAAGCCATCTTCATCCATCCGGGCCATATCTCCGGTAAAAAGCCAACCGTCCTGAAGAACTGCCGCTGTTGCTTTCGGATCGTTGTAATAACACTTCATTACACCCGGGCCTTTGACAGCCAATTCAC